>JAYWIH010000105.1:0-11643 GCA_043789005.1 Sphingobacteriales bacterium | reverse complement strand
CGTAATTGACTTTTACCTGCGCCTGCAAGTTACTGACAGACAGCAGGATGACAGCGAGAAATGCGAGTGTCTTTTTCATGGTCTTGATTGTTTCGGGTCAGTTTGAATGGATGTTCAGGCAGATGAATACGAAAAAACGTGCCAGAATATTTGCGTTTGGCCGATCCGTGATGGGCGGGCAAATTTGATTTGGAAATCAACATCCTTTGCATTCCCTTTGTGAAGGATAAAACCCGTGCAACATGATCCTCATCGCCGATAGCGGCTCTACCAAAACCGACTGGCGGCTTATGTCCGGCAGCAATTCCGTCCGGGCTTTTAAAACCGGCGGGTTCAACCCGTATTTCCAGACCGCTGAACAGATTCAGGTGGAAATCACAACCGAACTATTGCCGCAACTCGAAACCGACGACATCCGCGAGATTCACTTTTACGGGGCGGGCTGCTCGACCGAAAAAAACCGTAACCTTGTGGAGCAAGGCGTGGGCGGGCTGTTTCCGGGTGCGCAAATCCACGTGGGTCACGACTTGCTGGCCGCCGCCCGCGCCCTGTGCGGCCGCGAGCCGGGCATTGCCTGCATTCTGGGCACGGGAGTGAATGCCTGCCTCTACAACGGCACCGAAATCACGGAGGCGCGGCCTTCGCTGGGCTTTTGGCTGGGCGATGAAGGGGGAGGCGGCTGGCTGGGCAAAACGCTGGTGCAGCACTATTTCCACGGCGAAATGCCCGCCGAACTGGCCTCGGCGTTTACGGAAACTTACAGCCTAACACTGCCAGCCGTGTTGGAAAACGCCTACAAAAAACCGTTTCCCAACAGTTATTTTGCCGGGTTTTCCCGTTTTCTATCCGGTCATTTGCACCACGATTATGCGCGGCAATTGATTTACGACGGTTTCGCCTTGTTTTTCGACCGTTACGTGGGCAAGTTTGCGGCTTGCCAGCAGTATCCGGTCAGTTTTACCGGCTCGGTTGCCTTCCACTACCGCGAAATTCTGCAAAAAGCCGCTGCCGACAGAAAAATAACCCTCAAAAACGTGCTTGCCAGTCCCATTGATGGTTTGGTGGACTACCACAAAAACCGGTAGCCGGGTTTGGCGTTTTTGAAGGATACTATTTTTGAAAAGCGTAGCTGGACTTTCCAAGTCCAGCGGAGGTTTGGGCATTTCAAAACCTACTATTTTACCGTCGGAAATTCCGGCAAGGTTCGGAACTTTACTTCCGGCAATCCATCACAAACTCTGTTTTTCAAATCCTTGATTTTCAATAGCTTATGTCCACCACCGAATCCGCGTCGCATTACGATAACCTTGAAAAACTTTCCGTCCGCGAACTCCTTGCCGGCATTAACCAAGAAGACAAGACCGTGCCGCTGGCCGTGGAAAAGGCCATTCCGCAAATAGAACAACTCGTGACCGACACCACCGAACGGATGCAGGGCGGCGGGCGGCTGTTCTACATCGGCGCGGGCACCAGCGGGCGGCTCGGCGTGGTGGATGCGTCTGAATGCCCGCCCACGTATGGCGTGCCGCCCGGTTTGGTGGTCGGGCTGATTGCAGGTGGCGACACGGCCATCCGCCAGGCCGTTGAGTTTGCCGAAGACGATTTCAACCAGGCATGGCTCGATTTGCAGGCGCACAACATCAACGAAACCGACACCGTGATCGGCATTGCCGCCTCGGGCCGCACACCTTACGTGATCGGCGGCCTGCGCGATTGTCTGGCGCATGGCATACTCACGGGCTGCATTGTCTGCAATGCGGGCAGTGAAGTGGCCGCGCAAGCCACGCACCCGGTGGAAGTGGTGGTGGGCCCCGAATTTGTGACGGGCAGCACGCGCATGAAATCGGGCACGGCGCAAAAACTGGTGCTCAACATGGTTTCCACGAGCATCATGATTCGGCTGGGCAAAGTGAAGGGCAACAAAATGGTGGATATGCAACTGAGCAACCACAAACTGGTGCAGCGTGGCATACAAATGGTGATGGACGAACTGGGCATCGGCGAACCCGAAGCGGCGGCGTTGCTGGAAAAACACGGCAACGTGCGGGAATCCATCCTGAATTTCAAGGGTTGAAACCCCACCCCCGCAAGGGAGGGGAATCTTTTAGCCCCCTCTTTCGGAGGGGGTTGGGGGGAAGCCTCGGGTTTAGCCTTTTTTAAACATACTATTTTGAACACCTTTCGCAAACCATGCAGGACATCGAGCCTTTTTACAATTGGGATTTGTATTACGTGGCCGCGGAAGACGAACGCAGTCCGTTCTATGGCCGCGAGTACAATTTCAACCAGTATGAGCACGACATTTACGGCTATTACATCCATCCGCTCTGGGACGAAATAGGCTCGGAAACGCTGTACTGCAAGATTCTCTACACGGATTATGACTTGAAATACACGGTGATCGAGATGTTTGGCGAATGGAACGACACGCTGCACAACGACATCATGCACTTCAAGCGCAACGTGATTGACTACCTGATGGATCAGGGCATCAACAAATATATTTTGCTGGGCGAAAATATCCTCAATTTCCACGGGTCGGACGACGAATATTATGCCGAATGGTTTGAGGAAGTGGAAAACGGCTGGATTGCGGGCGTGAATTTCCGCGACTTCGTGGAGTTTGAATGGAAAAAATACCGGTTGGACTATTACATCAATTTTGGCGGCACGCTGCAACTCGACAATTGGCGCAACTACCAGCCGGGCGTTTTTTTCAAATTGGTGGATAGCTTGATTGTCAAGCGGTTGGAATGAAATTTTTAGTCCACAGTCGGCAGTCCACAGGAAAAAGACGCGTAAAAAAACTGTGTGGTTTTTAAAACCTCCCAAGCTTGCGCCTTCTGTCATTCACTCATTCAACATTGGCAAAATAGTATGTCTGCAAACACCCAAACCCCGCCCAACCGCTTGGCCCGTGAAAGCAGCCCGTATTTGCTGCAACACGCCCACAACCCTGTGCAATGGGAGCCGTGGGGCAACGAAGCCTTGAACCGTGCCGCCGCCGAAGACAAGCCGATTATTGTGAGCATTGGTTATTCGGCGTGCCACTGGTGTCACGTTATGGAACGCGAATCCTTTGAAAATGAGGAAGTTGCCGCGCTGATGAACAAAAATTACGTGTGCATAAAAGTAGACCGCGAGGAACGCCCCGACGTGGATGCCATTTACATGGACGCGCTGCACGCCATGGGTTTGCAGGGCGGCTGGCCGCTCAACGTGTTCCTCACGTCCGGGGCCAAGCCTTTTTACGGCGGCACGTATTTTCCGCGCGACCAGTGGATGGACGTGCTGGCGCAAATTGCCACGGCCTACGCGCAACAGAAAGACCAGATCATGGAATCGGCGGAGTCTTTTACCGAACACATTGCCCGCAGCGACAGCCAGAAATATCAGTTGCAAGGTTCGGAAACGGCGTATTCAACAGAGGAACTACAGAAAGTGTTTCACAAACTGGCTTCGCAATTGGATACGGAACTGGGCGGAATGCAGCGCGAAAGCAACAAATTCCCGATGCCGAGCATTTATTTGTTCCTGTTAAGGTACTGGCAGCAAACACACGACGGGGCGGCCTTGCAACAGACAAAACGCACGCTGGACCGCATGGCATTAGGCGGCATTTATGACCAGTTGGGCGGCGGATTCTCTCGTTATTCCACTGATCCAGAATGGTTTGCGCCACACTTTGAAAAAATGCTTTACGACAACGGCCAGCTCGTGAGCCTGTACAGCGAAGCCTTTACCGCCACCAAAGATGTGCTTTACAGAGACATTGTGTACCAGACAATTGGTTTTGTGAAGCGCGAACTGACTTCGCCCGAAGGCGGGTTTTATTCGGCCTTGGATGCGGACAGCGAGGGTGAGGAAGGAAAGTTTTACGTCTGGACAAAAGCGGAGATAGACGGGGTTTTGGGCTTGGAAAACATACTATTCTGTGAGTATTACGGCATTACCGACGAAGGCAATTGGGAACATGGCAACAATATTCTGCATCCGGTGCTGCGAACGGAAGAATTTGCCCGAAAAAAAGGCGTTTTCACAGAGGAAATCAATAAAATAATACATACCGGCAAGCAAAAGCTGCTGGCCGCCCGCGAACACAGAATCCGTCCGGGACTGGACGACAAGATACTTTGCTCATGGAACGGATTGATGCTCAAAGGCTTGGTCGATGCGTACCGGATTTTTGGCGAAGCAAGGTTTGTGGAATTGGCGTTGCAAAACGCACATTTCCTGCAAGCCAATATGCGGGCTGATGGACAGTTGTGGCACAGCTACAAGAACGGCAAGGCCACGATACAGGGCTATCTGGAAGATTATGCGTTTGTGGCGGATGCCTACATTACACTGTACCAAGCCACGTTTGATGAACAATGGCTCACCGCTGCCGATGAATTGGCCGGTTACGCAATCCGGAATTTCTATGATGCCGGGGAGGAATTGTTCTTTTTCACGGATGCCACCGCCGAAAAACTCATTGCCCGCAAAAAGGAACTGTTCGACAATGTGGTTCCGGCCTCCAATTCAGCCATGGCGAAGAACCTGTATTGGCTCGGCATCCTATTGGATAAGCCTGACTACCAACAAATTGCGGACAAAATGCTGGCAAAAGTGAAGCAATTGATCCTGACCGACGGCCAATACTTGACCAACTGGGCCACGCTGTTTGCAAGCCACACGCAGCCCACCGCCGAAATTGCGGTTGTGGGGCCGGACGCGGAACGGTTTCGGCGCGAAATCGAACAGGCGTATTATCCAAACAAAGTACTGTTGGGAACGGCCACAAACAGTAATTTGCCGCTGCTCGAAAACCGGATTGCCATCAATGGACAGACAACGGTTTATGTGTGCTTCAACAAAAGCTGCCGCTTGCCCGTACATTCAGTGGCCGAGGCTTTGGCGCAAATGCCGTGAACTGCCATTCCGGAAAAGGCGGGGAGCCGGTCCAAAATAGTATGTTTTCCAACTGTCAAACCTGCCAAATTCCTATCCGTCTTTTTCATGAAAAATCATTTCATCCTTGTGTTCTGCGTTGGCTTCGGCTTGTTTTCCGGCTGCCGAAGTACAAAGACCGGAGGTGCATCCGCGTCGTACCGCCACGCCACCGACGACAGTACATTGTACGGCGAGCAATCGCCTTTCCTGATGCCTTACAACCGCATTTTGGATCCGGCGGGCGAGTCGGTGCGTTTCGGCGATGCGGAAGTTGAAAATCATAGCCTGGATGCCGTGATGATGCCCGATGGCCGGACGTTGCTCGTGCAAGACCGGTTTGGCCTCGCGTTTTTCGATGCCAAAACCCGTCGCTTGGTTCACCGCTGGAGCTACGCCAAGGATTCCCCGCACCAACGGAGCATGAGTACGTTTTCGGGCATCAAGGCGGTGATGCACCACGACTCGACGTTTATTTTTTGGGGGGCCGGAGGCCGCGACAAGCCCAATTCGTACATCATGCAGGCTTTTTGGGACGGACAGCGCGCCAAACTCGTGCGGGTGATTCCGTTTGAACCCATTGCTCCGGCCACCATTGCGCTGCCCAACGAAGTGGCCGTCACCAAAGAGGCCGGTGAATTGTACGTGTACACCGTACTGAACGGCAATAACCAATTGGTCAAGATCAGGGTCGCCAACCAACAGGTTGTGTGGACGGCGGCAACCGGGGTTTGTCCGTTCGGGCTGACACTCGTGGGCAACGACGCGTACGTGACCAATTGGGCGGGGCCGGTTCCGGATGCCGCCGATGGCCGCGAAACGGCGGGCATTCCGTGGGGCAGCGCCTACGTGGATCCCCGGACCGGAGCCGTGTCGCGCGGCACGGTTTCGGTCATCAACACCGTGACCGGCAAACCGGAAACGGAGATCAACGTCGGGCTGCACCCCAACGCCATTGTCAGCAGCCCCGACAGGCAGACCATATACGTGGCCAACGGCAACAGCGATTATGTTTCGGTGATTGACACCCGCACGCGGCAAGTCACCGATTCCATTTTTGTGGGCCTGTTTCACCAAGATGGCAACGGCTACACCGGCAGCACGCCCAATGCACTGGCTGTCAGTGCCACAGGAGACCGGCTGTACGTGGCAAACGGCTTGGACAATGCCATTTGCGTAGTGGATTTGGCTGCAAAAGGCGGCTACACCATCAAAGGTTATATCCCCACGGAAGCCTACCCGTCGGGCATTGTGCTGAACGGCAATGAAATGTACGTGACCAACCTGGAAGCCACTGGCGCACGGATAAAAGTGAAAGTGACCCAAAGCGGAGCCAACAAAAACGGGGGGGAACAAAAAGCGTACAATTCGCACAAGCAACTGGCTTCCGTTTCGTTTATCACGCTGCCCGGTGACGCGCAACTGAAACTGTTCACCGAAAAAGTGAAAAGACTCAGCCTGCAATTCCGCTTGGCACTCACCGAGCGGCTGCCCCGCAAAAACGTGTCTCCCAGACCCGTGCCCGAACGCATCGGCGAGCCTTCGGTCTTCAAATACGTGCTTTACATCATCAAGGAAAACCGCACCTACGACCAAGTGCTGGGCGATATGCCCGAAGGCGACGGAATGCCCTCGCTTTGCATTTTTGGCGACAGCATAACCCCTAACCAACACCGGCTGGCCAAGGATTTCATGCTGATGGACAACTACCACGTTTCCGGCAAATCATCCGCCGAAGGGCACCACTGGGCCAGTGCCGCCATGGTGACCGACTACACCGAAAAAAGCGTCCGGGCCTGGTTCCGCAGCTATCCGCACGTGCTTTACGATGCCATGGTGTACGACAAGAAGGGCCTGATCTGGAACAATGCCTTGGATCACGGCAAGACGGTCAGGATTTACGGCGAGGCGTGTTCGTGCGAGTTCGACAAGACGCAACACAACTGGGGCAGCCTCTACCGGAGGCGTGGGGAAAACAATCCGGCCCCGTTCACATTCACCAATAAAACCACCATTTCGCGCATCCGGCCGCACTTGTCGGCGGGTTTTCCGGGTTGCGACGATGAAACCGTCAGCGACCAGATGCGGGCCGATGCCTTTATCGCCGAACTCAACGAGACCGCCGCCCGGCCCGGCGGTGCGCTGCCCAACCTGATGGTGATGTCGCTGCCCAACGACCACACGGCGGGCATGAACCCGCTGTTTCCGACCCCGAGGGCGATGGTGGCCGACAACGACCTGGCCGTGGGCCGCATTGTGGAGGCAGTGATGGCCAGCCGCTTTGCCGATTCCACGGTGATTTTCATCTCCGAAGACGATTCGCAGGCGGGCTGGGATCATGTGTCGTCGTACCGCACCACCGGCTTTGTGGTTAGCGCCTATTCGCGCCTGCAAAAGACCATGCGCACCAACTACAACCAGACTTCGATGGTGCGCACCATGGAGCAGATTCTGGGCCTGCCGCCCATGAATGTGATTGATGCCACCGCGCTGCCTATGTTTGATTGCTTCACGGACAAACCCGATTTCGCATTCAAGTACAAGGCCGTGCCCAACCGCATCGCCCTCGACGAGATTAATGCCGACCCCAAGAAACTGACCGGCGCGGCTCTGGGTTTTGCCAACCGATCGCTCAAACACGGTTTCCACCAAATAGACCGGGGCCACGACGACCTGCTAAACCGCATCATCTGGTTTGCCACCAAAGGCAGTGTGCCTTACCCGGCGCGGCTGGCGGGCAAAGATGACGATGATTAACGGTTGGTGCGGCAAGTTGGCAAGTCATGGGGTTGCCCGGACCGGATGGGGGTTTCGGCTTTTGCAAATATACTATTTCAGGGATTTTTCGGACTTGCCGAATGCAACCGTTTGCGGCCCGTTTACCATTCCAACGGCATACGTATTAACAGCAACCTGACGCAACCAGCCATAAACCCATTCCTGAAAAGACAATGTTTGATGTCCACCATCTCGAAATGCACATTCTGGGCCGCCTGACCGACGCACAATGCGCTGTACTACGGGAAGCTTTCCGCCAAGACCCCGACTTGCTGTTTGAATATAAATGGCAGCTTGATTTGATTCATTGTCTGCAACACTACCGCAAACGTGAACTCAAGCAGCGGCTGCAACGGGCGGTGTGGCGGTAGCACACGCTTTAGCTTGTGCCCATCCGCAGGCCAGTTTAGGCCGGTTTTTTGTGACTTCTCCTTCGCGTTTTGCACGAGCTGAAGCGTGTGCTACCGCCACATCGGCACCGCAAACAGGAACCGCACCCACAGCGCATTATCCTTCTTGGTGCGGTTTCCCCACTGCGAGATATTGTCCATATAATCCGTTTGCGGATTCAGCCAGCTGCTCCGCACACCCACCCCGTAACCGTTCGCGAAAAGATACGTGACACCCGCCTGCGAGGGCAGCACCAACGATACATTGTTGTACGTTTCGCCGGGCGGGCGGTTGGCCAAGTTCTCCTGCAAATCATTGCCAAAATCATCCTTGGGCTTGAAACGGACAATGCCGATGCCCTGGCCCACGTACACAATCCAGCGGTTGGTTTTGAGGATGTTGAAGTGCAAATCGTAATTCAGCGCGAAAAACGGGGTTCTGAAAAAGCGGTTGGGAGCCGAGGCCGCACCCGGCTCGCCATCAAACACATACGCCGGGTTTTGGCCGGTCAGTGTGCCGATGGCAAGGTTCAGATGCCCGTTGAAACGCTCCCGCCGGTTGAACAGCAGCCCGAAATGCACCGCCGACGACCATTTTTCGTAGCCTTTCGTCAGGTCGCCACGGTAGGCGTTGGCACCCGCGCCAATTTCCAGATAGCGCAACGGACGTTTGGCCGAATCTGCCGCAACGTTCCGCACCGTCACCTCCGACTGGGCGGCCCGGTTCTGCGCCGCCAGCCGCGCCGTGAATGAACCGCACAAAACGGCAACCCAGCAAAATAGTATCTTTCGGAACATCAAAACCCGCCTTTGGAAAACAATGTGAACCATCCGGCGATTTTACGGATTCTTCCGCGCATTTCCGTGCGTTTTTCATGGTTTTGCACCCTGAAGTGATTTTCAACCGGTTTTCGCAACCGGATATGCCTAAGATTGTGCCGGGTCAAAATGCGGCTCGGCCTTCAAAGCCCGGACATCGTTGTCCGAATCGCGGATACGCGCGGATGACACTGATTGCGCAGATGGAAAAAGAGGTTTTTTTGTGTGCCACATATCTTGGCCATGAGCTGCATACATGGCAGGGTACGGTAGAGACGTTGAAGTGCAACGTCTCTACCAAAACCGTCCACCCGAAATAGTATCTTTTGGAAAGCCCAAACCTGCCGTCATTCCGCATTCCCGAATCCGCAATCCGCATTCATGAAATAGTATCTTTCAAAAAGCCCAAACCTGCCAGTCAAACGCGCCGTTCGTCACAATAAATGCGCAAGGGCAACTAAAATTTTCGTTTATTCATGTTTCCATATTTCCGACCACCTATTCCTGCATCCCCATGAAACACTCCAAATCGCTGCTGTTGCTGGCACTGCTGGCAAGCCCGCTGATGGCACAGACCGCCAAAAAGCCCGCCGCAAACCCGGCGGCCAAATCAGTTGCCGCCCCGGTGAAAGTCACCGCCGTTGAAGGCATCACCGAATACCGCTTGGCCAACGGACTGAAAGTATTGCTGTTCCCGGATATGTCCAAACAGACCATCACCGTCAACATTACGTATCTGGTGGGTTCGCGCAACGAAAACTACGGCGAAACCGGCATGGCGCACCTGCTCGAACACTTGGTGTTCAAAGGCACGCCGCGCCACCCCAACATTGCGCAGGAACTCACCGCGCACGGCGCAAACCCGAACGGCACCACTTGGCTCGACCGCACCAATTACTTTGAAGTGTTCCAAGCCAACGATGCCAACCTGACTTGGGCCTTGGACTTGGAAGCCGACCGCATGGTGAACAGCTTCATCGCCAAGAAAGACTTGGAAAGTGAAATGACGGTGGTGCGCAACGAGTTTGAAATGGGCGAAAACAACCCCGGCAGCGTGCTGCTGGAACGCACCATGGCTACGGCCTACCTATGGCACAACTACGGCAACTCGACCATAGGGGCGCGGGCCGACATTGAAAAAGTGCCCATTGACCGCCTCCAAGCGTTTTACCGCAACCATTACCAGCCCGACAATGCGGTGCTGCTGGTGGCCGGCAAGTTTGATGAAGCCAAGACGTTGAAACTCGTAAACGAAAAATTCGGCGTGATTCCACGGCCCAAACGCGCGTTGCAAGCCACCTACACCGACGAACCCACCCAAGACGGCGAACGCCAAGTGACCCTGCGCCGCGTGGGCGATGTGCAAGCCTTGTGCGCCGTTTACCATTTGCCATCGGGTACGCACGCCGACTATCCGGCTTGTGACGTGATGACCGAACTGCTGACCGACGAGCCATCGGGCAAACTGTACAAGGCATTGGTGGAAACCAAAAAAGCCAGTTACGTGTACGGTTTCAACTTCGCGCTGAAAGAACCCGGCATGGCGATTTTCAACGCTGGGGTGCGCCTCGAATCATCGCTGGACAGTGCCAGACAGATTTTTGTGCAGACGGTGGACGATTTTTCGAAAACCGCCCCAACCGCCGAGGAAGTGGAACGGATCAAGAACAAGCTGCTCAAAAACACCGAACTTACGCTGAACACGCCCGAAGACTTGGGCATCGGCCTGAGCGAATTCGTTGCGCAAGGCGATTGGCGGCTGTTTTTCTACCACCGCGACCAGATAGCGAAAGTGACCCCCGCCGATGTGCAGCGCGTGGCCGCCCAATACCTGAAACCATCCAACCGGACGCTGGGAATGTTTATCCCGACCAAAAACCCGGAACGTTCCGAAATTCCATCACCGCCCGATGTGGCCGCTTTGCTCAAGGATTACAAGGGCGGTTTGGCCAAGTCGCAGGGCGAAGTGTTTGATCCGGCCCCGATGAACATTGAAAGCCGCACCAAACGTGAAACCGTTGGCGGCGTGCGCATGGCCTTGCTGTCCAAGAAAACCCGGGGCGGCTCGGTGAATGCGCAATTGGTCATGCGCTTCGGTGACTTGGCCAGCCTGCAAAACCGGGGAACCGCCGGGCGGGCCGTGACTTCGATGCTCATGCGCGGAACCGCCAAACGCAACCGCCAGCAACTGCAAGACACGCTGGACAAGCTCAAGGCCCGCGTATTCACGTACGGCAATGCCTACAACTGCACGGTGAATATCGAAACCACCAAGGAAAACCTGCAGGCGGTGATGGGGCTGGTGACTGAATTTGTGAAAGAACCCGTTTTCCCGGCGAATGAACTGGAAAAGTGGAAACAGGAGCAACTGGCGCAGATAGAGGAGCAAAAGTCAGACCCGCAAAGCATTGCCTATCTGGAATTGGACAAGCACCTGAACCCGTTTCCGAAAGGCGACCCGCGCTACAAGGCCGGTTTCGACGAGCAGGTTGCCGACATCAAGGCCCTGACCGCCGCGCAACTGACGCAATTCTACAAGGATTTTTACGGAGCTTCCAACGCCACGTTTGCCGCTTCTGGCGACCTCGACGAAAAGGCGCTTTCAGGTTTGGTTAGGCAATCTTTTGGCGACTGGAAAAGCCCCAAGACCTTCAGCCGCTTGACCGAGACGTACCGCGAAATTCCGGCCATCAATAAGGCCATTGAAACGCCCGACAAGGCGAAC
>JAYWIH010000104.1:0-11708 GCA_043789005.1 Sphingobacteriales bacterium | reverse complement strand
AGTCAATGGAATTGTCGGCGTGGCTGCCGCCGTTCAGGATGTTCAGCATGGGTACGGGGAGCGTGTGCGCACCCACACCGCCCAAGTAGCGGTACAGTGGCAGGCCGGCTTCCTGTGCGGCGGCCTTGGCAATGGCCAGCGACACGCCCAAGATGGCATTGGCTCCGAGCTTGCCCTTGTTGGGCGTGCCGTCGAGTTCAATCATGATCTTGTCGAGCAGGGTCTGTTCGAAAACCGAAAATCCCACCAGTTCGTCGGCGATAATCTCGTTCACGTTGGCCACGGCATTGAGTACGCCTTTGCCCAGATACACTTCCGGGTCGTCGTCGCGCAGTTCCACGGCCTCGTGCGAACCCGTGGATGCACCCGAGGGCACGGCGGCGCGGCCCATCTTGCCGCTGGTCGTGATCACGTCCACCTCAATGGTGGGGTTGCCCCGGGAGTCGAGGATTTGCCGGGCTTTGATTTCGTCAATGAAAGTCATGGTGTGCGGTTTGGGGTTGAAAAAATCTGGATGAGTAATGACCTGCGGGGTTTAGGTTTTTTCAGGGATACTATTTTTGACGCACGAAAATTAGGCTTTGCCGCAGGCATTAGCAAAAGAAAGTGAAAAAATAGTGGGCCGCCCGAGCTTGGCGGCTTGCCCGAAAGAAGGGGGTTTGGCCTTTTGGGAAGATACTATTTCCGGCGGGCCGCTGATTGCGGTGTTGGGCGTGGACTGTTGGGCAAAACCTTACAGGCGGTTTGTTTCCGGCAAACGTTGGTTTTTCGTTGGTGGTGGCAGCAGTATTTTTGGGAATACGATTCATCCACTAATTGAATGAGAGATTCCATCCATAATTTTTCACAGCGCCTCAAGCGCATTCTGTTCCTGAGCCTCTGTGTGATTGGCGGCATTGCCCTTTCGGGACACGTGTACGTGCAAGTGCTGCTCACCGACAATGCCCGCCTGAGCCAGATTATCAGTCTCTCAGAACGACAGCGTGTAAAAGGGCAGCAGATAGCCCAGATAGCGCAACTCATTGAGAATGAAATCCGTAATGGCTACCCGATCAAGCAGACACCCACGCTTAACCAACTTGTGGAAAACTGGTACAAGGTGCAGGTGGGTTTGCAATACGGCAATGTGCGCATGGGCATGACGCACCCCAAGAGTGCCGAGGCCAACCGGCTGTTCGATAATGCCGAAGATCCTTTCAAGGTAATCTACCACCAAGCCCAGAAACTGGCCCAGCCCACCAAGTTTGCCCCCGTGCAACTGGCCGAATCCATTGCGGTACTGGTGAGAAACGAGCCGGTTTATCAAAAAAGCATGACCGCCATTACATTGCAATACGAAAAAGAACTGCGTGCCCAAATCGCGGTGTTGCAGCGTGTGCAGTACGGCATATTGCTGGCGTTGGGGCTGGCA
The DNA here is from genome assembly GCA_043789005.1 of Sphingobacteriales bacterium. Classification (GTDB taxonomy): domain Bacteria; phylum Bacteroidota; class Bacteroidia; order Cytophagales; family 172606-1; genus Xanthocytophaga. The sequence goes on along the minus strand of JAYWIH010000104.1, from coordinate 10,297 downwards.
TTGGTGGTGATTGGTTGGTTTTTCTTCCGGCCCGTGGTGCAAAGCATCCGGTTCTACTTCAAGCAGTTGCTCGAAAGCACCGTCATGGCCAACGAACTGAATCTGGAACTGGAGGAGAAAACGCAGGAACTGCGCGAACAGAACGAGAAACTGGAAGACAAAACCCACCAACACGTACTGGCACAGGAAAAACTGGAAGACTTGTTCCTGAAGCAGCGTGCTCTGATTGCCCGCCGGAAAAAAGATGCCGAGAAAATCGAGGAAAAAGAGAAATTCATCCGTTCGGTGACCCAAGCCATGCCCGACGTGCTGTACGTTTTCGACCTTTTGGAGCTTCGGTACGTATTTACCAACAAGCAGATTTCAAACGTGCTGGGTTATTCATCGGAACAAATCCAAGACCTGCACGGCGAGTTCCTGACCGAGCTGATCCATACCGACGATATGCCCGCCGTCTTTGCCTCGCACCGCGAAGTGGCCATGGCACACGACAATGAGATTTTTTCGCTCGAATACCGGATGCGCCACAAATACGGCCATTATGTGTGGCTGCACGCCCAACAGATGGTGTTTGAACGGGATGAACACGGGATTCCGGTGTTCCTGATGGGTGTTGCCAAGGATGTGACCGAGCAGAAACGCAATTTGGCGGCCTTGGAAATAAGCGAATCGCGGTACCGCGCCCTGATTGAGAAGGCCGAGGACATCATTTACGAGATGGATGCCGACTGGAACATCAAGTACGTGAATCCGGTGGCCGAGCGGTTGCTGGGCTTCAACAAGGCGGCACTTTCCAAAATGCGCCTCTGGGACATTATCAAGTCGGAATACCGCAAGGAGACCAGTGAGATTTATATGCGCGAAAAGGAAACGCGCACCGTAATCCCGTACACCGAGTTTCCGGTGCGTACCAAAGACAACGGTGAGCTTTGGCTGGGCCAGAACACCACGATTGAATACGACGGCGACTTGGTGAAGTCCGTGCGCGTGATTGCCCGCGACATCACGGCCCGGAAAATAGCCGAACTGGAATTGCAGCAAAGCGAGCTGAAATACCGCTCGGCTGTGGAAAACATTGCCGAGGCCGTGTTCCAGATTGACCGCGAGGGCAAATTCACGTTTCTCAATCCGGCTTGGACGGCCACCACGGGCTTCTCGGTGGAGGAAAGTCTGGGCAAACTCTACACCGAATTCATCCATCCCGACGACCGCAAATACGACATGGAACGGTTTCAGCCGCTGAACCGCCAAGAAGTGGACTTTACCAAGCACCAGATACGCTACCTGACCAAAGATGGCGGCTACAAATGGGTGGAGATATTTGCGCAGGCCATGAAAACGCCCAAACAACGGGTGCAGGGCGTGACCGGAACCATTACTGACGCATCAGACGAACGGCGCAAGGAGCAGATACTGATACAAGCCAAGGAACACGCCGAAGACAGTGCGATGGCCAAGCAGAATTTCCTCTCGATGATGAGCCACGAAATCCGCACGCCGATGAACGCCGTAATCGGCATTACGCACCTGCTGCTGCAAGAAGGGCCGCGTACCGACCAACTCGACAACCTCAACATCCTGAAGTTTTCGGCCGACAATCTTCTGGTGCTCATCAACGACATCTTGGACTATAGCAAGATAGAGGCCGGCAAAATCTCGCTGGAAGAAGTGGAGTTCAGGCTGCGCGACTTGATGGTGAGCATTGAGCAGTCCATGATTCACAAGGCGCTTGAAAACAGCATCGAACTGAACCTGCGCATGGACGAAAACCTGCCCGAAAGCGTAATCGGCGATCCGGTGCGCATCAGCCAGGTTATCAACAACTTGGTGAGCAATGCCATCAAGTTCACGCACCACGGCTTGGTACGCATGGAAGCCAAAATGCGGTACGGCACCGAAGAATATGCCGAAATTGACTTTGCGGTCAGCGACACGGGCATTGGCATACCGCCCGAAAAACTCGAGTACATTTTTGAGAGTTTCACCCAAGCCAGCGGCGAAACCACCCGTATGTTTGGCGGCACCGGCTTGGGCCTGGCCATTACCAAACGCCTGCTGGAACTGCAAGGGAGCCAAATCCGCGTGGACAGCGTGCAGGGGCTGGGGTCAAGGTTTTATTTCACATTGCGCATGAAAAAGGGCAAGAACCCGCAGCAGCACCACTTGACGGCCTCTTCAACCAATACTTTCAGTGATTTGAGTCACTTGAAACTGCTGCTTGTGGAAGACAACGACATAAACACGCTGGTGGCCATGAAATTCCTGAGCCAATGGGGCATTGTGCCCGATTGCGCGGCAAATGGCATGGAAGCGATTGAAAAGGTGAAGACCAAACGCTACCACCTTGTACTCATGGATTTGCAAATGCCCGTGATGGATGGCTACGATGCCACCGAAGCCATCCGTGCGCTGCCAGACCCGTATTTCCAAAAGCTGCCCATCATCGCCCTCACTGCCTCGGCCATGAGCGACGTGCGCGACCGGCTGCTGAAAATCGGCATGAACGAATATATCGTCAAGCCGTTCAATCCCAACGAGTTGTACGGGAAAATCCTTCGTTTTGGCGAGGAGATGCGGTCTTTGGAAGCCGAACGCGCAACGCCGGTGGTTTGCGAACTGCTGGAAAACCCAACGCTGGTGAATTTTGAAAAACTGGATGATTTGGTGAGCGACAATGGTGCGTTCAGGCAAGAACTGGTGGAAAAGTGCATTGATGCATTGCAAACGCTGATCCGGGATTACGCCGATGCCATGGCCGAGGGCGAACCCGGAACGCTGCGCAAGATAGAACACAAACTGCGCCTGCTTTTCCATTATTTCGAGCCGCAAGCGTTGATATCCGAACTGCACCACGGCATGGAACTGTTGCAGCAAGAGCAGCAAGATGCCGAAGCCCTGCACGTATCCGCCCAGCGCGTGGAGCAGATTTGCCTCCAGATCACCGACGAACTGCACATATACGCCCAAGAAATAGTTTGATGGCCGCACGGGCAGCCACCCCGACAATCTTCCCAAACGACCAAACCCGGCGAGCCACCAAGCCCGCCGGGTTTGGTCGTTTGGGAAGATACTATTTTCCTCGCGCCGTTTCCCAATTGTCCGGTTCGATCGTTTTGAGTTTGCACCCCGGCAAAATAGTATGTTTCAAAACACCCAAACCCGCTTGCGCCTCACAACCCGCTGATTTTCACGTCCAACTTCCCTTTCGCTGTCACAACGGCGATGATGAATTGCGGCGTGATGATTACCTCCGAAGGTGTGAAGTCGTTCAGCTTGCCGTTCAGCGTTACGCCTTTGGCAAGCGGGTAATTGGCCAGTTGCGACTGGATGGCGGCGCGTGCCGTTTCCAACTGGCCGCCCACCGGAATCCGGAAATTCTCCTGCATCCGCTTGGCCAGGTTGCCATGCGCCAGCCAACCGGCGGCTTTTGCCAAGCGGCTCTTGGTGTCCAGCGCAAAATCCAAGTCTTTCATCTCAATCATTTGGTTGGCGGGATTGAAAAACGGCTTGCCGACCAGATAAACCGTTCCGTCCAAGCTGCCCGCCACGCCGGTTTTTATGACCAGATTGCCGTTGTTGCCGTACAAGTCCACGGAGGTGAGAGTGATTTTCCGCTTGCCACCCTGAAACTCAAACGTCTTGCCCACCAATTCCGAAGCCGCCATCCGCGTGGCCGCCGCGTGCGAGATTTCGCCGGTCAGCCCCAACTGGAAGTCGTCGGCGAGCTGGTTGCTGAACCGCAGCGGTGGCACCGCCGCCGCCCCAACCACGGCGGCTTTCTGTCCGAGCCATGTTTCGGTACGTGCCTTTATGCCAATCCGGGCTTCGGCCATTGCGCCGTTGGCCGTAAGCGGGGTCATCCATATCTCCAGCGGGGTCACGCGCAGCCAAGCATCGTGTGCCCGCGAAACCAGCAGTGGCTGCCGGAGCAACTGCCACACCTGCCCGACATACGGCTTCAAATCCAGTTGCTGCCTGAGTTGCGCATCCATTTGCCGGGCAATGTCTGGTTGCTGCTCGGCGAGAATGCGTTCCACCAAGCCCGTAATGGGAACCTCCACAAAGCCCAGTTTCAGGTAAGGTTTCTCAATCCAGTCGAAACCGTTGGCGGTGGTATTCGTAACCACCTGATAATCAGTATTTACGCTGATGCGGGAAATGAATCTGGCATCCAGCGAAAATTCGGTGTCCTGGTAGTTCATCATGCCCAGCACACTTATTCCCTTTTTTGCCCATATCCTGAGCGGCACAACCAGATTGAACTGGCCGTTGGCGGTTTCCAGCCGGATGTTTTCACGTTTCCAGACTTTGAGCAGCAGTTCGTCGCGGTTGTTGTTTTCCAGACTGCTGTCCGCGTAAAGCAGGCCCGCCACCCGCGCATTTATTTTTCGCTCCAATTCGGCCACCGGAATCGCAATGGGGATATTGATAACCGAAACCGGCGATGGAACCGAAGATGGCGCGGCACTGTATTTTTCCTCGGGTTGCAGCGGCTCAAACCGCCCCGAAGGCTGGCAGCAAACAAGCAGCACGAAACAGCCGATAAGCAGCGGGCAGGCGCAAGCAGATTTTCTCATACGTAACTAACTTTCAAATCACGGAAATAGTATCTTTTCAAAAGGCCAAACCCCCTTTTGTCCGGTTCGGGGCGGGTTTGGCCTTTTTGAAACATACTATTTTCAAAAACATTATTTCCCGGTTCCCGAAGCGGGCTATAAATCCAGCCATTCCTTGAACTGGGGCACGCGTTCGCGGCTCACGAATATTTCCTCTTCTTCGGGCGGGCTTAGTTCCAATTTCAGCCGTCCGTTGAAGTGGTTGTGTATTTTGCGGATGCTTTCCACGGAAACCAGGCGGCTGCGGCTGATGCGGTTGAATTTTTTGGGGTCAAGCTGCTCGGTCAGTTGATCCAGCGTCAGTTCAACGATGTATTTCTGGCTGTCAAAAGCGACCAGGAAACTTAGTTTCTGGTCGCTTTTGAAATACGCGATTTCCGAAGTCCGAACCACGGCGAGCTGGCTGCCTTTTTTTACCAGAAAGCGTTCCCTGAAAGTTTCCTTGGGTTTTGCGGGTGGCAGGCGAAGCCCTTTTTTGAGCATCCGGTATTCCAAGTCCTGGTATTTTTTAACGGCGGCCCGCAACTCATCCAAGTCAATGGGCTTCAGCAAATAATCAATGCTGTTGTGCTTGAATGCCTGAATGGCATATTGGTCAAAGGCGGTGGTGTAGATGATCGGGGCTTCGATGGGCAGTTGGCGGAACAGTTCAAAACTTTCCTTGTCTTCGAGCTGGATGTCGGAAATAATCAGGTCAGGTTCGGGATTGCCCCGGAACCAAGCCAGGCAGCTTTCCACGGAGGGAAGAACCGCCAACACCTCAATGGAATGGTCTATCTTTTTGAGTTGCTGGATGAGTTTCTCGGCGGAGAAAAATTCATCTTCTATGATCACCACTTTCATATCGGTTCCGGAATCAGGGGCAGGCCCACTTTGAAAACACTGCTGTCGTTGCCAATATGGATTGGCTTGCCCATGATGTAGCGGTACCGCGCCTCCAGGTTTTTAAGCCCGATGCCCGTTGATTCCACCTGCGTATCCTTGCGGTGCAGCCGGTTTTCGACCCACACGGTATCATTGTGGGTATAAATCCGCAGTTCCAAGGGCTGGTTTTCCGAAATCCGGTTGTGTTTCACCGCATTCTCAACCAAAAGCTGCAATGACATGGGCAGCACATACACGGGCTTGTCGGTGATGTCGACGTTCAGGATCACTTTGTTGTAAAAACGCACATTGAGCAGGAAGCAGTAGGCTTCCACAAACGAAATCTCCTTTTGCAGCGCCACCTGTACCGAGTCATTGTGTTCCAGCACGTAGCGGTACACTTGGGCCAGCTTGGTGATGAACCGGTCGGCCAGCACGGGATCTTGGTAAACCACGCCGCTAAGCACACTCAGGCTGTTGAACAAGAAATGCGGGTCAAGTTGTTTCTTGAGGCTTTCCACTTTGGCAATCAGGTTTTCCTGGCGCAGCCGCTCTTGTTCCAGCAGCGACTGCTTCCATTGCCTGAACAAAAACGCGCCTTCGTTGATGGCAATGAACAGGAGTGCCAGCAAAAACGCCACGATTATGTTCTGCAACACTACAACGACGGTGATGGCAACCGAAGAAACAAACGCACTGTACGTGAGCAGGCCAGTGATGAGCACCAGCGAGGAAAATATGAAAATGCTGGCAACCTCGTAGCTCAGGTGCTTGGCAATGCTGGCTTCCCACGGGAAAAAATGCAGCACAAGTGCCTGGATCAGCTTGCTGCCTTCCCAAATGACGTAGGTAATCAGCGTGGCCACGAACATGAGCGAAAAATGCTCGCGCGAGCCAAGCGTGAGCGGCACAAAAAACGTGGGTACCAGAATGCCGAAAGAGGTGACACCCAACAGGGTGGACCACTTGACCCGGAACGAATAGGTGAATTTTTCAGCCATCGTCAAAGATTGCCAAAAAAGAAGGAATCGGAAAGAGGAAGAACCAAATCACACTCGGTCCAACGCTTTCCGTCGGTTTTCGGGCAAGTGCTTGAACTGCCCGGGCGTGAGGCCGGTCACTTTCTTAAATTGGTTCGACAGGTGCTGCACACTGCTGTATTTGAGCAGGTCGGCGATTTCGCCGAGCGATAGTTCGCCGTACAGCAGCAATTCCTTGGCCCGCTCCACTTTTTGGCTGATAATGTGTTTTTCAATCGTCACGCCTTCCGATTCTGAAAACAGGCTGCTCAAATAACCGTAATCCCGGCCGACTTTCTGGGCGATGTAGTCGGAATAATTGAATTTGAGCGGCTCATTGTCTTGGTAGTGTACCATTTCGATGATTGCATTCTTGATGCTTTCCACGGTTTTCTCCTTCGGGTCGTCCAGCAATTCAAAGCCCAAGGCACGCAAGCGGTTGCTGATTTCTTTATGTTGGGCTGCGTCAGGTTCGCGTTCCAGTTCCACCCCGCCCAGCGTGACCGACTGCGGATGCCATCCCAATTTTTCCAATTCGTGCCGCACCGCCGTTTTGCAGCGGTCACAAACCATATTTTTGATGTGCAGTTTCATGGCGTATTCTTTTTGTGGCCTTGAAAATAGTATGTTTTGAAAAGCCGAAACCCATTTTTGCCTGTGTGTATCCGCGATTTGGACTGTTTTTGTCTTGAATCGCGGATATTCGCGGATGTCACGGATTGCGCGGATGCTGATTTTCCTTTCATCCGCGCAATCGGCGTAATTCGTGCGTATCCGTGATTCAGGACAAAGACAAAATAGTATCTTTCGGAAATCCCAAACCCCGCCAACGCAAACACCTCATTTTATCCGAAATCGGACTCCCGTGTAAACCATGCGGCCCACAACCGGCCCCCACACCAGCGATGCATCGAAGTTGCGGCTGAAAGGATTTCCGGCATCCACAATCGGGTTCATCTGCCGGAAATTACCCAGGTTTTCGCCGCCCACGTACCAATCCCACTTGCGGAACGTCTTGGTAACCTGCGCGTTGAAAACAACATACGCGGGAGAGTTGGTTTCGAGCCGGAACTCGGGCGAATTGGTTCGCGTGTCGGGAATGCGTTTTGAGCCGACCCAATGCATGGTGAAGTCGAATTTCCATTTGTCGAACGGCGTGGCGTAGCCGATGTTCAGTAAGGCGCGGTTGCGGCTCACAAACGGGCGGGCACGCAACTGGCCGTCAATGGTGGTGCGGACATCGTATATCTTGTAGGCTATTTTCACCTCCAACCGCTTGACTGGCTGGTAATTGGCTTCAATTTGCGCACTATTAGCGAATGACTGTCCGCGCAAGTTGTAAAGCCGGATTTGGTTCGGATTGGCATCTAGGTCGGTCACGAGTTGGTTCATGAAATCCGTGCGGTAAAAATCCAGCCCCAGCGAGCCATCCTTGCCAAACAGCCGGAAATCGTGCGTCAGGCTGAGGCCGTAGTTCCAAGCCCGTTCGGGCATTATCCGCTCATTTACAACCAGTTGCCGCGAACTCACCAGTACGGCATTGTTTTCGGCAATCGGGTTGGCCACCCGGAAACCGCTGCCTACCGAAGCCCGCAGATGCGTACTGGCCGAAAAATCGTATTTCAAATGCACGCGCGGCGTGACAATGGTGCCGAAAAGATTGTGGAAATCGGTGCGCAGCCCGACCACCGCCGTGAATTTTTCGGGAACCGTGTACGTGTACTCGCCAAAAACGCCGGGCACGGATTCGGTGCGGGCAAACGCCGAGTCGCGGTAGCTTTCACGGTAATTGTCCAGCAAGTAGCTCATTCCCAGCCGGATGCCGTGGTTGGTGTTGCCAATGATGGTTTGGTAAATCAGGTTGGCGTGGAGCGAGTTTTCGCGCCCACGGTAACGGTTGTTGCCGAAAAAAGCGTTGGTTTCGTGGTTCACACCCGACACAATCAAACCCAAGCCCCGGTAAGGCGTTTCGGGAAATATCAAACCCAGCTTGCCGAAAGCCTCGTTGCGGCGCGTGGTATTGCCCGTTCCGTAAGGTGGCCGGTGGTTGGGGTCGGGCATTTCGTGACCCATCACCGGATCATACACCATCTTTGGTTCTTGCATCGTCGGGTCATAAAAATTCATTTGGCCGCCGCGCCGGTTTTCGTATAGCGTTCTCACGCCAAACTGGCCTTTCAGCCGTTTGCCGTCATATTTCCAACGGTTCAGCGCGTTGTATTGCGCATACATGGGCAAGTCCAGAAATCCATCGCCATTGCGATCCATTTGCCTCACCATTGTTTGATTCATGCCGCTACCGTGCAGCAGCAACGCCGTACTCCATTTCGGGTTGAGTTTGTACGCGGTTTGCACATTCAATTCGGCACGACCCATTTGGTTCAGGTACGCATTGACAAACAGTTTGTCGCTGGCTTCGGGCTTTTGCAGTTCCACATTGATCTGCCCCGTGATGGATTCGTAGCCGTTTACCACCGAACCGGCTCCCTTGCCCACGTCAATCGCCGAAACCCATGTGCCGGGCGTGTAATTGAGGCCGTAAGTGGTGTTCAGGCCGCGCACTGAAGGCACGTTTTCGGTCTGGATTTGCACGTAATTGCCATCCAGACCCAGCATTTGGATTTGTTTGGCACCAGAAATGGCATCGCTGAACGATACATCTACCGAGGCATTGGTCTCGAAGCTCTCCGACAGGTTGCAGCAAGCGGCTTTTTGCAGTTCCCTGACTGTGATCCGTTCCGTCTGTCGCGGATTCAGCGGATCAATGTATGAACCGGGGCGGCTGCCCTCCACCACTACTTCGCGCAGGGTTTGGCTTGTTTTCAAGATACTATTTACCTCACTGCCAACCGAATGCACCTGAACCGTATCATTTTCATAGCCGACGTAACTGATAACCAATTGGTACGCCGCCGCCGGTTTTTCAATCGCAAATCGGCCATCGGCATCGGTCAGGGTTCCCAGCGTTGTGCCCGCCCAAAACACGCTGGCCCCCACCAACGGCGGCGGTTGCGGCTGGCTGCCATCGCGCACGGTTCCGCGCACGGTTTGAGCTGAGGCAATGGATGAATGAGTGAATGCGAAAATGAGCGAATAAAAAACCACGGCGGACAATTGGCGAAACCGCCTTTTGCGTTTGGCTGATTGCCAATCCGTAGTTTCCGGGTTCGGAAATCCCGGATAACCGGCGGGTTTCGTGCTTTTGAACGATACTATTTTTGACCGGCTCGAAAGAGCCGGTTTTGCTGGCACACGGAAATGGTGCGAATTGGAAAACGCCAATAATTGTTTCATGAGTGATTGACAATGAGATGCTTGGAAATAAAAAAACACGCATGGCTCAAGCCATGGCGTGTCAGCGTCATCTCAAATCAATCAGATCAGGTAAGTGCAGTGCGCGGCCAGCCTATCGCGGCCCGAAAGGGGAGGGGAGGAATTGGTATAATGAAAGGCGGTTTTGCCGGGGTCGGCAAAGGCGCGGACGAAATTGTAAAAAACTTGGACAAGGGCGGTGCAGGCATCACCCAGAAGATGGGTGAGCTTTTGTCCGAAACCGGCAAAATCAACTTGGATGTAGAGTGTTTCGTCGGCACAGCAAACCGATTTTTTCACTGCCGTCTGGCTGGCTTTGGTGTTGTGGAGGCAATCTTTTTTTTCGGTGCAGCAGCCTTTCCTTTCGGTGAGCGAAACCGTGGTCTCGTCCTTCATCAGGCACGTATGTTGCACCAAACCCATGCCCGTACTGAAGGTAAGGGCGGTTACCAGCATCAGGAAAGCCAACACTTTGGAACGGAAAAC
>JAYWIH010000103.1:0-11725 GCA_043789005.1 Sphingobacteriales bacterium | reverse complement strand
TTAACTATTGCTGAACCAAAAAATCATGACAACTCATTGAAAGACAGCATTTTGAATACGAGGACGAAGTGCGAAACAATTGTGATTCAGTACTTACTATTTCAAAGGCCGTTTTTTTTACCGCACATTCAATTTTTATCAAACAACCTAACCTTACAGCCTATGGTCATGAAAACATAACCACCTCAAAAAACCGGTGATGTTGCAGCATCACCGGCCATTCAAGCTCCCCTCCGATTAAAACCGAAAAAACACTGATATGGTGTTTTTTAAGGGATTTTTTATCCATTCCTAACCAAAACGGAACAAACATTGCAAATTATGAAAAACCACCCCATTTTCCTCAAATTAATTTATCCAATCATGAAAGTTGTGTTTGTGCAAGCTTTCATCGCGGCCACTTTCAGCTTGGTCGCGTTTGCCCACGATACCAAAGCCCAGGAATTGCTGGACAAGAAGATAACCCTGAAGGTAGAAGACCAGCAGGTGAAAAACGTGCTTTCCAAGATAGAGAAGCAGGCGGAGATAAAATTCATGTACACCCATGAGATTATCAGGGCAAACCGCAAGGTTTCCATCAGTGCCGCCGATGAACGGCTCGAAGATGTGCTGAAAAAACTTTTGGAACCGCTCAGAATCACTTATGAGGTTTCGGGCAAGCGAATCCTGCTCAGTTCGCCCCTAAGCGAGGCAAGCCCCGGCACGAAAACGGAAAGCCAGCCATTGGACTTTGCCGTGTCGGGCAAGATAACCGATAATGAAAACCAAGCCATTCCGGGGGTGAGCGTTGTACTCAAAGGCACCACCAACGGCACCATCACCAATGCCGAAGGGCGGTACTCGCTGAATGCGCCCGACGGCACAGGAACCCTGGTGTTCTCCTTTATCGGCTACGTGACCGAGGAAGTGGCCATCAACAACCAGTCGGTCATCAATGTGTCCATGGTAGCCGACATCAAATCCTTGGAGGAGGTCGTGGTGGTTGGTTACGGTACGCAAAGGCAGCGCGAGGTGACGGGAGCCATCGGCTCTGTGACATCCAAAGACATCAACGGCGTGGCAGTCACTGGTTTGGATCAGGCATTGCAAGGCAAACTGGCCGGCGTGCAGGTGACCCAAAACTCCGGCGAACCCGGCGGTGGCGTGTCCATACGGATTAGGGGTGTAGGGTCTATCAATGGCAGCAATGAGCCTTTGTACATAGTGGATGGCGTACCTTACGGCTCGCTCAACGCCATCAATCCCAACGACATAGACCGCATTGACGTGCTCAAGGATGCCGCATCCGCTGCCATCTACGGATCGAGAGGAACTAACGGTGTGGTGCTGATTACCACCAAAAGGGCGAAAGCAGGGAAGGTGACCGTGAATTTGGATGCTTACGCGGGTACACAAAGTGCTTACCGGACTTTGGACTTGCTGAACGGGTCCCAATTTGCCAAACTGGCGAATGAGAACTTAGTGAACGGCGGGCAAGCCCCCAATCCGGCTTGGAGCAACCCGTCCAGAGTTCCCAGTACCGACTGGCAGAAAGAACTTCTCAAAACAGCGCCGATTCAGAATTACAACCTAAGCATCTCCGGCGGCAACGAAAAGTCGAAGTCAATTCTGTCGGTGGGCTATTTTGACCAAGGCGGCATTGTCTCCCAATCGTATTACAAGCGTTACACCGCACGGTTGAACACCGATTACGAAATCACCAGGAAATTCAAGGTGGGCGTTACCCTGAATGCGTCCTTTGACGAAAAAAGAGGAACCCAGACCGATGGCAACAGCAGTGCCGCCAATACGCAGGGAGGCCTGATAACTGCAGCCATTTCGCAGCCCACTATACCGCTGACCACTACCCAAACCGGCTTGTTTGACCTCAATCCCGATGGAACCATCAATCCGTCAGGCAACACCTATTTCGGTTTCGACAACACGGCTTTCGTTGCAAATAGTGCCAACACCAATTTTTATCCGGCCGGTTTGAGCAACCCCGTGTATGCCTTTGAAAAACTGCGGACCAGAATCGGGAAGTCGCAGCAGTTTCTAGCGGCCGCATTCGGGGAATATGAAATCATACCGGGCTTGAGAGCGCGTTCGGCCCTGAACCTGACCCTTTCCGGTAACAGCCAAAACGATTTTTCGAAGTCAAGCCCTGATCAAATCTCCGGCAGGGGGCTTTACGGAAACGTGTCTCAGTATAATGAAAACTTGGGCAGTGGTTTCCAGTGGAACTGGATCAATACGCTTTCGTACGCCAAAACCATAGAGAAGCATAATTTCGCCCTCACCGCCGGTGTCGATGCTTTGAGAAGCAACTTCAGGGGTTTAAGTGTCCAAACTCAGAGAAACCCCAATGACCAGCAATTTATTGACGGTTCGCTTCAGAATGACAGGCTGGTATTCGGGGGAGCACCCAACGAGTTTGCGTTGGTATCGTACATAGCGCGCCTCACGTATGACTATGCTGGCAAGTATTTATTGACGGCAAACATTCGGCGCGACGGATCGTCGAATTTCGGCCCCGCGAACAAGTACGGCTTTTTCCCATCGGCATCGGTAGGCTGGCTGGTTTCGGAAGAGGATTTCCTCAAATCCCTGCCATTCATCAGCCAGTTGAAAGTGAGGGCAAGCTATGGCACAGTCGGCAATCAGGGCATCCCCCCATTCCAATACTTGAGCAGTTACGGAAACGAAGGCAATAGGCGGCGGTATGCGCTGGGAGTTAATCAGGATCTGTTTGTCGGTACATTTCCGGTAAACACCGGAAATCCTGACATCCGCTGGGAAAAATCAGTTCAGACCAATATCGGCGTGGATGCTGCTTTCTTAGACAATAAATTCACCCTGACCGCCGACTACTACGTCAAGAACATCAGCGATATGCTGGGCAATTTTCCGGTGCCCGCCTACATGGGCGTAGCGAACAACTCCCTGCTCAAGAACGGCTTTTCAATGCAAAACAGCGGCCTTGAAATCGCCTTGGGTTACAACCAGAAGATAGGTGAGGTCAACTTCTCCGCCAGTGCTAACTTCTCCACTCTGGCCAACAAAGTTACCAAACTGACCGAAAACGAGACCGGCTTTGTGTCTTCCAATATTTCGGCAGGTGATGATGGGGGTGCCAGCACCCGTACCCAAGTGGGACAACGGATAGGCAATTTTTACGGATATGTGGCCGACGGAATTATCCAAAACGCATCCGAGGCAACCTCAAGTGGCATGGTGAAAGTGAAACCCGGCGACCGCCGCTACAAAAACCTCGATACTGCCCGCGCAATAAATGACAAAGACAGGATGATTATCGGTAACGGCCTGCCTAAATACATTTTCGGTCTCAATCTCAGTGCCGAATACAAGGGTTTCGACATATCAGTATTGATGAACGGCCAAGCGGGAGTCCAGATAGCCAACCAGACCAAATTCTGGCTGAACAACATGCGGTACGAAAACAACCAAGGCGGCATATCCAATGTTTCCACAGATGTGCTGAACAGTTGGACAGGGCCGGGTACCAGCAATACACTGACCCGGAACGCTTATGATGCGGCTCCATCAAACAAATGGTTTTCCACCTTCAATATAGAAAACGGAGCCTTTCTGAGGGTGCGTAACGTTCAGATAGGCTACACGCTGCCCGAAGCCCTGTCGCGTAAGATAGGCATGAGCCGTGCCCGCATATACGTGGCTGCCCAAAACCTGTTTACCTTCACCAAATACAGCGGTTACGACCCGGAAGTCGGAAGCTATAATTCGCAAGCCCTTAAGACTGGTGTGGATTTTGGCCGCTACCCCGTGGCGAGAATGTTCATGGGGGGAGTCAACTTTCAATTCTGATTTCTGTTCAGGTGGTTTTTCACCACCCGAACAGATTCCCAATTCAAAAGAATATTGACTATTTCAATATATGTTTCATTACATTAACTGTACTAATCATTAAAAACATGAAAAAAGCATTCATCATAATCACATTTGTGCTGGCTTCGCTCATTGGCTGGTCATGCAAAGACAAGTTTTTGGACATAGCTCCTCCGACCAACCAGCAGACTGATGCCGTCATGTTCCAAACCAAGGAGCAATTTGATGGTTTTATCATCGGAGCCTACGCTGAAATGCTCGGCATCGCCGACTGGGTGCAGAACACGGGATTCGTTTCGCAAGATGTATTGGATGTGGGTGAACAGCGCAAAGCACTGTCAATATACATGGTTCCCACAAACGGTGCTTTCCAAGGCTACTGGCAGTCCATGTACATAATCAACAGCCGGGCAAACATACTCATAGAAAGGATTAAGGCTGCGCCAAGTGTGATAACTGCCGCCGAAAAAGCAAGGATTGAGGGTGAGGCAAAGTTTCTGAGGGGTTTTGCCTATTTTCACATTGCCCGTGCATATGGCAATGCCCCCCTTATTCTGGAAACCTTCTCCATCGCACAAACCGTACTACCCTGCACCCCTGAAGACAAACTGTGGGACCAAGTTATACTGGATATGAAAGATGCCAGCGACAAACTGCCAAAACGTGCTGAATGGGGTGATGCCAACCTTGGCCGGGCCACCAGAGGTTCGGCACTGGCCTTCCTTGCTAACGCCTACATGTACAAAAAGGACTGGGCCAATGCCGCCAAAGCCTCGCAAGACCTCATTGCCATGAACGACTACCAATTGCTTGGCAACGTACGCGAGGTGTTTTCAACAAAGGGAGAAAATGGCAAGGAGTCAATATTTGAAGTGCAATTCAGGGCGGGTAACTTTGAATGGTCGAACAACAAACAGACCGGAAGCCTGATTGGGGCCTTCACCGCTCCCCGCAACATTGGCGGCGATTACGCGCATTTCGGCGCGTGGGGCGAAATGGTGCTTGACAAGTCGGTGAAAGCCTCAATGGAACCCGGCGACGACCGCAGGCAATTGATTAGAGGACTTGGTGACAAATACAAGGGCGAATTCATGCCCGACACCATCGTGATCGGCGATACGGCTAAAAAGCCGGCGGGCTTGGCTAAGCAAGCTTTCATTCCCCAACGCAAAGTGGACTGGTCTACAAAATACTGGTATGGAAAAGGCCCCGACGTTTCGGGATCCAACGTGCCAGTGATGCGCTACGCGGAATTTGCGCTCAACTATGCTGAAATTTTGTTTGAACAAGGAAAAACTGCCGACGCATACGCCCAACTGAATGCGGTAAGGAACCGGGCCAAACTGCCCAACAAGCTGGTCTCTGCCGATAAGGAGGTTTTCATGACCGCGCTGATGAACGAACGCCGCTGGGAATTGAACATGGAACCCAACCTTTGGTTTCACTACACACGCACCGGCCGGTCGGCGGCATTCATGACCGCAAAGGGCATTAGCTTTGACCCCAAGTGGAACAAATTCCCGGTTCCGCAATCGGAGAGGGATCAGAACCCTAACCTTTGCCAAACCGGCGGCTAATAGGCTTGGAAGGTCGGGTTTGGGCTTTTAGAAACATATTTATGCGCCGTGGCGTACTATTTCCCGTTCCGCAGCGGAACACTGCGCCAGCCAAAACAATGGATAATGAACCTCACAGGTTGCACTGTGTTGAAACCGAAAAAGGCTTTCCCCGTGGGAAAGCCTTTTTCATACCTTTGAACTCTATCAATCCCCACAAGTCCATGTCCAACAACACAAGCCTTTGCTTGGCACTGCTGGTTTCCGTACTCATTTCCTGCCGCCCAAACGGCACAGGCCAGCAACCAAATGCCCTTTTTGAACTCGTACCCGCCACCCAAACGGGCGTGGACTTTGAAAACACCCTCAAGCCCGATTTCGACAACAATATTTTCGAATACGATTACTTCTACAATGGCGGTGGCGTGGCAGCCGCCGACTTCAACAACGACGGCCTCACCGACCTGTTTTTTTCAGGCAACCAGACACCCGGCAAACTGTACCTGAACCAAGGCGGCTTCAAATTCACAGACCAAACCGCCCAAGCGGGCATTGCCACGCGCGGCTGGTGTACGGGCGTGAGCGTGGCCGATGTGAACCAGGATGGCTGGGCCGACATCTACCTCTGCCATGCCGGCCTTGAACAGTCGCCCAACCAGCTTTTCATCAATTCGGGCAGGCAGGCCGACGGGAAAATAAAATTCACCGAAAAAGCCAAGCAGTACGGGCTTGATTACCAAGGCTTTTCCACCCAAGCCGCCTTTTTTGACTATGACCGCGACGGTGATTTGGATATGTACCTGCTCAACCATTTCCACGAGAAGAAAAACCCCAACTACCCCAAAGACAAGGTTCTTGACGGTTCCTCGCCGAGCAACGACAAACTCTTTAAAAACAACGGCAACAATACCTTTTCGGAAACGGGCAAGACCAGCGGCATTACCACCGAGGGCTATGGGCTGGGCATCGCCATTGCCGACCTGAACCAGGATGGCTGGCCGGACATCTACGTGGCCAACGATTTTGCCTACGACGACCTAATCTACATCAACAACCGCAACGGCACATTCACTGAAAACGCCAAGCGGTATTTGCGGCACACTTCCCGGTTTTCCATGGGCTGCGACATTGCCGATTTCAACAACGACGGGCTGCCCGATATTTTCGTGGCCGATATGCTGCCCGACGATAACCAACGCCAGAAAACCATGAGCATCGGCGTGACCAACGATGTGTTTGAGTTTTCGCTCCGGCAAGGATACCTGCCCCAATATTCGCGCAATACGCTGCAACTCAACAATGGGGTGATGCCCGACGGGGAAATGTCTTTCTCGGAAATAGGCCAGTTGGCGGGCGTGTACAAGACCGACTGGAGCTGGTCGGCACTTTTTGCCGATGTGGACGACGACGGCTGGAAAGACCTTTTCGTTTCCAACGGCATCCCGAAAGACATCACCAACCTGGATTTTACCACGTACCGGAGCCAGGAATCGGGCAGGGAAGGCTACGACTATAATACCGTAAAAAAGCGGCTGCTGGAAAAATCCGAAGCGCTTGAAAACGTGGACAAGCCCAATTTCGTGTTCCGAAACAACCGGAACCTGACTTTTTCGGACGAAAGCGAGCCGTGGGGACTGGCCAAAAAGGGCTTCTCCAACGGGGCCGTCTTTGCCGACCTCGACAACGACGGCGACTTGGACTTAGTCAATAACAACCTGAACGCCAAGGCTTTCGTGTTCCGAAACAAGGGCAATGCGCTGCTGAAAAACCACTACCTGAATCTGAAACTGACCGGGCGTTTCTCGCAAGGGGCGATGGTGACAATCTCCCACAACGGCAAACGGCAGTTCATCGAACACAGCCTGTACCGTGGTTTCCAATCCACGCAGGAAGACTTGGTGCATTTTGGCTTGGGGAAAGACACGCTGGTTGAGGCACTGGAAATCCGGTGGCAGGATGGCAGATACCAGAAACTCACCAACATCCGCGCCAACCAACGGCTGGTTGTTGACTACAAAAACGCGTCGGAAAAAACCGGGGGTTTGGCCTTTTTGAAAGATACTATTTCAAAAGCACCCGTTTTTACGGACATTACCGCCAAGTCGGGCATTGATTTTACGCACCAAGAGGATGCTTTTGAAGACTTCAATCTCGAACCGCTGCTTCCGCACCGCTTCTCTCGCAATGGCCCGTATCTGGCCAGCGGCGATGCGGACGGCAATGGCCTGGAAGACTTTTGGGTGGGCGGCCCCGCCCGGATTGCCGGAAAAATGTTTTTCCAGCAGAAAGGCGGCAGGTTTACCGCTAAGGATATGCCCGATCCAGGTTTTGAGGATGCGGAAGGATTGCTGTTTGATGCCGACAGCGACAAGGATTTGGACTTGTACGTGGTGTCGGGCGGCAATGAATATAACCCCCTGACGGCCACCTACCAAGACCGCCTGTATTTCAACGACGGCAAGGGCAATTTTGAATTGGCTCCAACGGCCCTGCCCGTGGAATACGCGAGCGGAAGCTGCGTGAAAGCCTGCGATTACGACCGCGACGGCGATTTGGACTTGTTCGTGGGCGGCCGCGTGATTCCCACCCAGTATCCGCTTGCCGCCCAAAGTTTCGTTTTGCAGAACAATGGCAAAGGCCAATTCACCGACATTACCGAAATAGTATCTCCCGGATTGGCCAAACCCGGCATGGTTACCACCGCCCTCTGGTCTGATTTTGATGCTGACGGCTGGCCCGATTTAATCGTCACGGGTGAATTCATGCCCGTCACGTTCTTTAAAAACGGCAAGGGCAAAAGCCTGGTTCCAACCGCATCCGGCACCCAAATCGGGTTTTACTTCAGCCTCGCGGAAGGTGATTTCGACCGTGATGGCGACACCGACTACCTGGCCGGAAACCTGGGGCTGAACGCCAAGTTCAAGGTCTCCGGAAAGGAGCCGCTCAGCGTGTATGCCAAAGACTTGGACAACAATGGCCGTCTGGAAACAATCATGAGCTACTTCGTGAATGGCAGCGAATGCACCGTGGCCAGCCGCGACGCGCTGGCCATGCAGTACCCGGCCATCAAGGGCAAATTCAACGATTATACATCTTTTGCCAACGCCAGTTTCGGGCAGATACTGACTCTTGACCAGAGGAAGGATGCGCTGGTGCTCAAGGCCACCGGCTTTGCCTCGGTGTACATGGAAAACAAGGGCAATGGCAAATTCACAACCCGGCAACTGCCCGTGCAGGCCCAATTCTCCACAATCCAGGCAATGGCCGTCCGCGACTTTGACCGCGACGGCAACCTGGATGTGTTGGCGGCGGGCAATTTTTACAGTCCCGATTTCATGACCGGCCGTTACGATGCGTCTATCGGACTATTGCTCAAGGGCGATGGCAAAGGAGGTTTCCGGCCGGTTTCCGCCCAACAGAGCGGCGTTTTCCTGCCCGGCGATGTCCGCTCCCTGATTCCCTTGAAACTGAACGGCCGGCCGGTGTGGGTAGTGGGCAGCAACTCGGCCAAGTTGCGCGTGCTTGCGCCCCGGTAAGCGGCCAGACTGCTGTCTTTCGGCAAGGGTGGGCGGACTTTGTAAGTCCGGCGAACCGGGGCGGGTTGGCCTTCTGAAAGATACCTGTCTGCCGCTTCGTGCGCCCCGACGCGTGCGATACCCCGCCTGCCGGTTCATCCGCCGTGGCGTAGAGGAGGCTGTTTTTCCGGGGAAGGTTAGTGGTGCGTCAAGGCTGGCCAAAAAATCGGGCAAATCCGGCGCATTTTCCCTAACCTTGCCGACACGCCCGGAAACGACAAAACGCCGCTGGCAAAATAGCCTGCCTGCCGGACAGGCAAGTATCTTTTGAAAATGCCAAACCCGCGCCTTTGCATCCGCAAGACACGCATGAGACGTTGCAATGCAACGTCTCTATAATAACCGTTTGCCACAAAACAGTATCTTCCCAAAAGCCCAAACCTCCGCGAATTTCGCAAAAGACATGAGAAACGTTGCCATATTCCTGTTTGATGGAGTGGAAGTGCTTGACTTTGCCGGGCCGTTCGAGATTTTTTCGGTGTGCGGGCTACGCGGTGGCGGCCAGCCGCCGTTCAATGTGTTCACCGTCGCCGAGAAACCCTCCGTTGTGGCGCGTGGCGGCCTGACGGTGGTGCCCGCGCATTTGCTCACCGACTGCCCGCCCACCGATATCCTGCTCATTCCGGGCGGCGGCGGGCAGCATCCGGATGGCACGCCTTTCGGGTCGCGGCGCGAAATGCACAACCCCGTGCTGCTGGATTGGATCAGGCAGCGCAACCAGACCGCCGAATTGGTGCTGTCGGTGTGTACCGGCTCGCTGATCCTTGCCAAAGCGGGTTTGCTGGAAGGGCTGGCCGCCACCACGCACTGGAAAGCCGTAGATGCCATGCGCCAAGCTGCGCCCAACACAACCGTATTGCCCGAAAAACGCTGGGTGGACAATGGCCGCATCATCCTGTCGGCGGGTATTTCGGCGGGCCTTGATATGTCGTTTCATGTCATCGGCAAGCTGTTGGGCAAGGAAGCCGCCGACGAAACGGCGCGTTACATGCAGTATGACCATTGGCAGTGAAGCCTCCCCCAACCCCCTCCGAAAGAGGGGGCTTTAAAATAGTATCTTTTCAAAACGCCAAACCCGCCCGGTTCAAAAGCCCCTTCCTTCGGAGGGGGTTGGGGGAGGCCGCCCTTAAACTTTACTCCTATGCTTGATATTTCCGCCCTCCGCCAAGACACGCCCGCCGTGCAGAACCTGATCCATTTCAACAATGCCGGAGCCTCGCTCATGCCGCAGCCGGTGCTGGAAGCCATTCAGAAACACCTGGTTCTGGAATCGGAAATGGGCGGGTATGAGGCGGCGGAGGCTGCCCAAGCCCAAACCGGGCGGTTTCATTCGTCGCTGGCGCAACTACTCAACACCTCGGCCGGCAATATTGCGGGCACTGCCAGCGCAACCGATGCCTACGCCCGCGCATTGTCGTCCATTCCCTTTCAGGCGGGCGATGTAATCCTGACCACCGACAACGATTATGTTTCCAACCAACTTGCTTTCCTGTCGCTCAAAAACCGCTACGGAATCAAGGTTGTCCGTGCCGAAGACTGCGCCGAAGGTGGTGTGGACGTGGCGGACATGGAACTGAAAATCAAGCAGTTGAATCCTAAATTAGTGGCCGTGACGCACGTACCCACCAATTCGGGCCTGGTGCATCCCGTAGCGGCCATTGGTGAGATATGCCGTGCGCACGGAATCATTTATTTGGTGGATGCCTGCCAGTCGGTGGGGCAGTTGCCGGTGGACGTGACCGAAATAAAATGCGATTTTTTGACCGCCACGTGCCGCAAATTCCTGCGCGGCCCGCGCGGAACGGGCTTCCTGTACGTTTCAGACCGGATGCTGGAAGCGGGCTTTGCGCCGCTTTTCGTGGACTTGCACAGCGCGGTTTGGCAATCGGCAGACCGTTTTGAAGTTGCGCCGACCGCCAAGCGGTTTGAGGACTGGGAGTTTCCGGTGGCCCTGCTCATCGGGGCGGCGGTTGCCACGGAATACGCACTGCAAATCGGCATGGCGGCAATCGAAAAAGGAAACAGTGAATTGCGCCATTACCTGCGGCAGAAACTCGCGGAAATCCCATCGGTGAGAATTTTGGACGAAGGCAAGAAACTGTCGAATATTATTACGGTTGAGGCAGCCGGAAAAACCGCAACCGAATTGAAAAAGGCCCTTTCCTCTGTAAAAATCAATACGTACGTCAGTCCGAGGGGCGGCGCACTGATTGATTTCACGCGCAAGGGCGTGCAGGAAGCCCTGCGCATTTCACCGCATTATTACAATACGACGGATGAGATAGATGTTTTTGCGGACGCGCTGAAAAGGCTGCTTCTGAAATAATATGTTTCAAAAAGGCCAAACCTGCCCGACAAACCTGCGGGGTTTTAAAAACCCCGCAGGTTTTTGCCGCTCCAAAAATAGTATCTTTCAAAAGGGCCAAATCCACCTGTACAGGACTTTGGCTTGCGGGCGAAAACACCCGCAAAAATGATGGGGGTACTCCTTGCTGTCCGTTTAAGCGTAACCATTTATGTTCAAATCAAAAAGTGCTGCTTCATCCAGATTAAATTGTACCTTCCAGTAATAGCTTCCACCATCGTAAACATTAATTGCTTCTTTGAGCCATCTGTTTCTAAAATCTATGTTCTTCGACCAAAAACAACTTATTAGACTTGTTGTGAGTTGATAATCAGGTAGTTGAAGATTTACTTTGACCGAGTTTTCACCCGTGCAATACGCAGTCTCTGTTTATTTTGACAATA
>JAYWIH010000102.1:0-11730 GCA_043789005.1 Sphingobacteriales bacterium | reverse complement strand
AGCGACAGGTTGCCGATTTCGTCCAGGAAAATGGAGCCGCCCGAAGCCGCTTCAAACCGCCCGGTGCGGTCTTCCTTGGCATCGGTAAACGCGCCTTTGACATGGCCGAACAGCTCGCTTTCAAAAAGCGTTTCGCTGACCGCCCCCAAATCAACAGACACAAAAGCCTCGTCGGCGCATTTTGATTTTTGGTGTATAGCCTTGGCTATCAATTCTTTGCCGGTTCCATTCTCGCCCAATATCAAGATATTGGCATCGGTGGCGGCCACGCGGCCAATGGTTTCATAGACCTTGAGCATGGCCGGACTTTGCCCGATGATTTCCGGTGTGTATGAGCTTTGCGCTTGATTCAGGCCGCGTTGTTTTTCGCGCAGGCCTTCGGTCTCGTTGCGCGACTGGCGCAGGCGCATGGCCGAAATCAGCGTGGCCAGCAGTTTTTCGTTTTCCCACGGCTTGAGCACAAAATCGGTGGCTCCGGCCTTGATGGCGCGTACGGCGATTTCCACATCGCCGTACGCTGTGATCAGCACAACCACGGCAGCGGGGTCAAGGGCCAGAATGCGGTCGAGCCAGTAAAAGCCTTCCTTGCCGCTGCCAATGTCCTTGGTAAAATTCATGTCCAGCAGGATCACATCGTATTGGTCTTTACCAATCAGGAACGGGATACTTTCGGGGTTGCTTTCCACATCCACCTGCAAAAAATGGCGTTTCAAAAACAGCCTTGCCGCACTCAGCACGTCGGTATCGTCATCTACAACCAGTATTTTTCCGGTTTTCGCTGTGTTTTTTTCCATTTCTCGGTCAGGTTTTCAAGGTTGGGTAGGCAAACTGTTGATTTTCCGGCGGCTTCCCAACAGAAATGTGAGCGGCGGCCATAAGATCGGATTGCCTGCCCGGAAGTTGCACGGACAAAATAGTATCTTTTAAAAACCCCAAACCCCGATGATGCCCAAACCGAAAACCCGGCTGTTTCGGCAGCCGGGTTTCGTGTGTTGGAAAGATACTATTTTCAACCTCACCCCCGGCCCCTCTCCTGCTGAGAGGGGTGCAGAGGCTCCTTTTTTTCACCCCTCTCAGCAGGAGAGGGGCCGGGGGTGAGGTTCAGCTATTTTTTGGACTCAGTTGGATAAACGGCAGAATCATCTCCTCGAGCGACAGGCCGCCGTGCTGGAACGTGTCCTTGTAGTAATTCACGTAGTAATTGTAATTGTTCGGATACGCGAAAAAATAATCCTCGATGGCGAAAGCATACGTGCTGGACACGTTGAGCTTGGGCAGGAAAAACCGTTCCGGCTTGCGCACCGTCAGTACGTCGCGGTCGTCGTAGCCCAGGTTCTTGCCCTGCTTGTAGCGCAGGTTGGTGTTCACGTTGCGGTCGCCGACTATTTTGAACGGGCGTTTCACACGCACCGTGCCGTGGTCGGTGGTGACCACGATTTTCACTTTGCGTTCGGCCAAAATTTTGAACATTTCCAGCAGCGGCGAATGCGACAGCCACGACTTGGTGATGGAGCGGTAGGCCGATTCGTCGGGGGCCAGTTCGCGGATCATGGCCATGTCGGTGCGGGCGTGCGAGAGCATATCCACAAAGTTATAGACAATCACGTTGAGTTGGTGGTTCATCAGGTTGTGCAGGTTTTCCACGAGTGCCTTGCCCTGCGCCACGGTAATGATCTTGTGGTAGCTGGTGCGGCCCTCAATGCGGTTTTTCTGCATCTGGCGTTTCAGAAACTCCTCTTCGTGGATGTTTTTGCCTTCGTCCTCGTCATCGTTCACCCACAGGTCGGGGTGGTATTTTTCCATTTCGGAAGGCAGCATCCCCGCAAAAATAGCATTGCGGGCAAAAGCCGTGGTCGTCGGCAGAATCGAGTAGTACGTGCTTTCCTCCTCCACGTTGAAATACTCGGCCAGCACCGGTTCAATCACTTTCCACTGGTCGTAGCGCAGGTTGTCTATCAGGAAGAAAAACACCGGCTCGCCATCCATCAGCGGAAACACTTTCTTGCGCATCAACTGGTGCGATTGCAGCGGTTTTTCCGATTTCGGGTCGTTCAGCCAGTCTTCGTAGTTGTTCATCACAAACTTCACAAAATACGAGTTGGCTTCACTTTTCTGGTTTTCCAGCACCTCATTCATGCCTGTATTCTCCGACTGATCCAACTCCAACTCCCAGTAAATCAGTTTTTTATAAATATCTGCCCATTCCTCGTGGTTCATCCGGTCGTTGTAAGCCATGGATATGTTGCGGAAATCCTGCAAATAGCCCTGGCTGGTTTTCTCGCTGATGAGGCGTTTGTTGTCCAGTATTTTCTTGACCGACAGCAGTATTTGGTTGGGGTTCAGCGGCTTGATCAGGTAGTCGGCAATCTTGGAGCCGATGGCTTCCTCCATGATGTGTTCCTCCTCGCTCTTGGTTATCATCACCACCGGCACGTTGGGCTTGCTGATTTTTATCTGCGCCAACGTTTCCAAGCCGGTCATGCCGGGCATATTCTCGTCCAAGAATACAATGTCGTAGTTATTGTCCTGGCACTTGTCCAGCGCGTCGGTGCCGCTGTTCACGGGTGTCACGTCGTAGCCTTTGTTTTCCAGGAACAAAATATGGGGCTTGAGCAGGTCTATCTCGTCGTCGGCCCACAAAATGGAATATCTTTGCATCATTGAAATGGGTTAAAAGTGAAGGGTCTTCCCCCAACCCCCTCCGAAAGAGGGGGCTTAAAATAGTATGTTTTTAAAATGCCAAACTTGGAAAGACTCAAAACTCCCCCTTCAGGGATTGGGGGCTGTTGCATTACGCAAATATGGAGCCATTAGTTTGCAAGCTTAACAATTATTAACCTTTCCACCGGGATTATCCTATCGGACAAAGAACCGGAATTTTATCCGGCAGCCATGTAACCATGAACAAACGCAAGCTCTTCAACGACCCCGTTTACGGCTTCATCAGCATCCACAGCGACTTGGTTTTCGACATCATCGAGCAGCCCGTATTCCAGCGTTTGCGGCGCATCCGGCAGATGGGCTTGGCCGATTACGTGTATCTGGGGGCGCACCACACGCGGTTTCACCACGCGCTGGGAGCCATGCACCTGATGGAATGCACCCTTGAATCACTGTGCGCCAAAGGTCACGCCATTTCGGATCACGAATGGGAATCGGCGTTGCTGGCCATTCTGCTGCACGATGTGGGCCACGGGCCGTGTTCGCACGCGTTGGAGTTCAGCATTCTGAGCGGCGTGAAACACGAATCGCTTTCGCTGCTGATCATGCAGCAGCTAAACGCGCAGTTCAACGGCGCGTTGGCTACGGCCATTCAAATGTTCAGCGGCGCGTATCCGCGAAAATTCTTCAATCAACTCATCGCCAGCCAATTGGACATAGACCGGCTGGATTATCTGAACCGCGACAGCTTTTTTACCGGTGTTACTGAAGGCACTGTCGGCGCGGAACGCATTATCAAAATGCTTGATGTGGTGGATAATGCACTGGTGGTGGAGGAAAAAGGCATTTACAGCATCGAGAACTTCCTGAACGCCCGACGGCTCATGTACTGGCAGGTGTATTTGCACAAGACCGCCATCAGTGCCGAAACCATGCTGATCCAGATTATACGGCGGGCCAAGGAACTGGTCACGGGCGGCACGGAGGTTTTTGCCTCGCCTGCGCTGGCGTTGTTCCTGCATCCGCCGGTGCGCAACGCGGATTTTACGGATAATCCGGCCTACTTGCGGGCATTCGGTCAACTCGACGATTACGACATCTGGGGCGCGGTGAAAATATGGACGCAACACGCCGATTTCACGCTTGCCACGCTGAGCCGGATGCTTTTGGAACGAAAATTGTTCAAAATCGTGCTGACTGCCGAAAAGCCCGAACCCGCCTTTGTGGACGATATCCGGGCACGCGTGGCAAAATACTATGGTTTGGAAAGCCAAAACCTGCCCTATTTTTGCATTGAAGGCTCCACGAGCAATGCGGCCTACCTGGCTGAAGGAACGGGCATTAACATACTGACCAAAAAAGGGGAAATCACGGACATTGCCGAGGCTTCCGACTTGCCCAACATCAAGGCAATGAGCAAGCTGGTGAAGAAGTATTATGTATGCTGGGCGCGGGAAATCGCGTTTTAAACCCGGACAAAATAATATGTTTTGAAAACGCCAAACCCGTCAATTTTTTCTGTGAATGGTTTCATTCACGCATTCTGTCATTCACAATTCGACTATTGGACAAAATAGTATCTTTCAAAAACGCCAAACCTGCCAAACATTTTACCCCGATACATGGAATTCACCATTGCCCAGGTTGCCGGAATGCTCAACGGAAACGTTGAAGGCGACAAATCATTGAAAATAAGCAGGTTGGAAAAAATCGAGGAAGCCACACCCGGCTCCATCGCTTTCCTGTCGAACCCCAAATACGAGCCGTTCCTGTACACCACCCAAGCCTCGGCGGTGATTGTGGGCAAGGATTTTGAACCCAAAAAATCCTTCACCGCCGTCCTCCTCCGCGTCGAAAACCCGTATCTGGCGTTCACCTCGCTGCTGGAACAATATCAGAAACTGCTCATGGCCGCCCGCACGGGCACGGAGCAGCCGTGTTTCATGGCGGCAAGCAGTAGCATCGGTGAAAATGCCTACCGGGGCGCATTCTCCTATATCGGCCATGGCTGCATTATCGGCAAAAACGTCAAAATCTATCCGCAAACCTACATCGGCGATGATGTGCGCATCGGCGACGATACGGTGGTTTATGCCGGAGCCAGAATCTACGCGAACACCCTCATCGGCAGCCGCTGCGTGATCCATGCCGGAGCCGTGCTGGGCAGCGACGGGTTTGGCTTTGCGCCGCAAACGGACGGCAGCTACAAGGCCATTCCGCAGGTGGGAAATGTGATTTTGGAGGATGATGTGTGCATCGGGGCCAACACCGTCATTGACTGCGCCACCATGGGTTCCACGGTTATAAAACAAGGTGCGAAACTGGACAACCTGATCCAAATCGCGCACAATGTCGAGATTGGCCGCCACACGGTCATTGCGGCGCAGGCGGGCATTTCCGGCTCCACCAAGCTCGGCGACAACTGCGTGATTGCCGGGCAAGTGGGCATTGTGGGGCATTTGCAAATCGCCGACCGCACGGGCATCGGCGCACAATCGGGCGTGAGCAAGTCCATCCGAAAGCCGGGGCTGAAACTGCAAGGCTCGCCCGCATTCGATTACAAGGAAAACCTGCGTTCACTGGCCGTTTTCCGCAATTTGCCCCGGCTGCAAAAGCGCATTGAGGAATTGGAAGAAAAAACACTAAATTTGCCGTCTGAATAATTCGGAATCGAGGATTTTGAATTCAGAGTATGCGCCTGAAACCCCGAACTCTGTACTCCGGAATTTGAACTCTGAATCAGCCAAATGCACCTCAAACAACACACCATTAAGAAAGCCGTTACCGTTTCGGGCGTGGGCCTGCACACGGGAATCGCGGCCAAAATGACTTTTTTGCCCGCCAAGCCCCACCACGGTTACAAATTCCAACGCATTGACTTAGAAGGGCAGCCCATTGTGGATGCCGACGTGGACAACGTGGTTGACCTGTCGCGCGGCACCACCATTGAGCAGAGCGGTGCACGCATCAATACCGTTGAGCACACGCTGGCCGCCCTGGTGGGTTTGGAGATAGACAATGTGCTCATCCAGCTTGACGGCCCCGAGCCGCCCATCATGGATGGCAGCTCGATCCAGTTTGTGGAGGCACTGGAAAGTGCGGGCATGGAGGAACAAAACGCCCTGCGGAATTTTTACGAGATCACCGAGGAAATCCGCTACCGCGACCGCGACCGCGACGTGGAGATTGCCGCGCTGCCCCTCAGCGACTACCGCATGACGGTAATGGTGGACTACAATTCGCCGGTGCTGGGCAGCCAACACGCCTCCCTGACCGACATTACGCAGTTTCCGAGGGAAATTGCCGCCTGCCGCACCTTCTGCTTCCTGCACGAATTGGAAATGCTGCACAAGGCCGGCCTGATCAAGGGCGGCGACCTAAACAATGCCATTGTCATCGTGGATCGCGTAATCCGGGACGACGAATTGGATTATTTGGCGGGCCTGTTCAACCGCCCGAAGGTGGAAGTCAAAAAAGAAGGGATCCTGAACAACGTTGACCTGCGCTACAAAAACGAACCCGCCCGCCACAAACTCCTCGACCTGATGGGAGATTTGGCACTGGCGGGCCGCCCCTTGAAAGCCCAGATTCTGGCCGCCCGTCCGGGCCATGCCGCCAACGTGGCATTTGCCCGCAAAATCAAACGGAAAATGCAGGAATCGGCCACCAGCAATGTGCCCGTATACGACCCCAAATTGCCACCGGTGCTGGATGCAATGGGCATTGCGCGGGTGCTTCCGCACCGCTTTCCGTTCCAACTCATCGACAAGATCATCCATCTGGACGAAAACTCGGTGACGGGTGTGAAGAACGTGACCATCGGCGAACAATTCTTCACGGGGCACTTTCCCAACAACCCGGTGTTTCCGGGCGTGTTGCAGATAGAAGCCATGGCCCAGACGGGCGGCATTCTGGTGCTGAGTACGGTGACCGACCCGGAAAACTACTGGACTTACCTGCTGGGCATTGAGAATTGCCGTTTCCGCAAAATGGTGGTTCCCGGCGATACCGTCATATTCAAATGTGAGTTCATGGCTCCCATGAAGCGGGGTTTCGCCAAAATGCAGGGTCAGGCGTTTGTGGCCGGGCAACTGGTGTGCGAGGCGGTGATGTCGGCCAGTATTGTACGCAAAGACAAATAATGAACACTGCCTACAAACACCATCGGCTTCCCTTGTTTTTGACCCGCGCAAGCAATTCCGAAATCATACATCCGTAGCTGACAACTGCGAACCTTGGAACAACGTAAGAATGAACCAACCTCTCGCCTACATCCATCCCGGAGCAAAAATCGCCGCCAGGGTCACCATTGAGCCTTTCGCCACCATCCACAACAATGTGGAAATAGGCGAGGGTTCGTGGATTGGAGCCAATGCCGTATTGAACGAAGGCGCACGAATTGGAAAAAACTGCCGCATCTATCCGGGTGCCATCATCGCCGCCATCCCGCAGGATTTGAAGTTTGTGGGCGAACAGACCACCGCCGTCATCGGCGACGAAACCACCATCCGCGAGTTTGTCACCGTCAGCCGTGGCACCGTAGACAAGCACACCACCATCATCGGCAGCCATTGCCTGGTCATGGCCTACGTCCACGTGGCGCACGACTGCATTATCGGCAACCACTGCATCCTGGCAAATTCGGTGCAGTTGGCGGGCCATGTGCAGATAAACGACCACGTATTTATTGGCGGCACTAGTGCCGTACACCAGTTCGTCAACATCGGCGTACACGCCATGGTATCGGGCGGGTCTTTGGTACGCAAGGATGTGCCGCCCTTCGTGAAAGCCGCCCGCGAGCCACTGGCCTACTCGGGTGTCAACTCGGTGGGGTTGCGGCGGCGCGGATTCTCCAACGAGAAAATCAACGAAATTCAGGAAATCTACCGTTACATCTACCTCAAGGGCCTCAACAACGCCGACGCGCTGGACATCATCGAATCCCAGCTATCCCCGTCCGAAGAACGCGACCTGATCGTGGCCTTCATCCGCTCCTCCGAACGCGGCATCATGCGCGGCTCATCCGATTGAGTTTGTTCTCCGGAAAATAGTATCTTTTGGAAAGGTCAAACCCACCTTGTGCCTTATTGCGGTTGAATCGCGGATGAAACAAAGAAAGCTCAGTTCCAACCATGATTCAACCACAAAATAGTATCTTTAAAAAAGGCCAAACCCCTCTGAATTTTTAAACTCCGTTTCAAATCTTCACCCACGCCTGAGTTTTGTGGCTCTTGTCGCAGAATCATAGCTCGCTGACACTTCCATTTCTGGTGCAAGCCTACGTCTATGTGCGTGATACCGGCGTAGCGGCGTGCATCGGCGTTGCCGCCCGGCTAGTACATCACTTCCACACACGCAAAGCGGTTAGCCGCAAAGTCAATGACTTCGGTGAAAGACTTGTTAGCCAGAATGGCACTGACGAAACCGAGTTTGAGCATGGATTTCTATTTCCTTAGTATTGTGGTCTAAATATAACTTTACAAATATTTTTATTGCTGATCAGTGTTAACTCCATCTACGGCATACCCTTTTAAATAGCTTATCATGTCAGGATAATAAATACTATTGGAGGTCGTACCCATAAATATGTAAGAACACGCGACATAGAAATGAATATTACTATTTGTGTGTTTCAAAAATCTATTTTTGAAAACCTCTTTAGTAAGATTAGGATACATGAAAGTCTTTTTATTTGAATCCACATATGCTAACAATCCATCTTCTACGCTTAATATCAGATTGTGTTTATGCCAAGGTTTAATATCAGCTTCGTAAAATGAATCAATTTCGTTTACTAATTTTTCAATACTAAAATTCAATTTATTGCATATTAAAAACGAAAACATACTATCATAACAGTAATTTTCCGGATCAAATCTGCCATCGTGCGTTCTTTTGATAACTTTAGGGCTATCGATTGAGTCTCTTAACTTCTTATTTCTCGCTAACTTATTCAGGGCTAATTTTAAATCTTCTCGATCTAAATTTGACTTTATTTCACCTATCGCGCTTACGGTTTCCACAGGAAAGAATCTCTGTCTTTCATTATTCTCAATTAAAGGGGTATTATTTCGATCATAAATAACTATGTCACATTGTGTGCTAATCTCATCAGCGGTATTTATCAAAAATCCGTTGCCAATGTCTAATCTCATTGGAATAAACAATCTCAGAAAATCTTTACAAATGGATTCCCGATACATTCCATATTCTCCTGGATGTGTTAACTTACCTAAATGTTCATCGTAAAAAACATTTAGGCTTGTTTTTTGAAAAGCATATTTGAACAACTCAACCTTCTCATCAATAAGAGCTTTTATAACTTTATTTCCCATCTAAAATATTTTTTGTTTATATATAAATACAATCATTTTCCCTTCTGAAACGCAATTAGCATCATAGTGCATTTATTCAATGTAGATACAATTAAGGTTTTGCCTTTTGAAAATAGTATCTCCCCAAAAGACAAAACCCCAGCAATCAGCCATTTAACCATTCAACAATCTTAAACCCTCACCCACGCTTGGGTCTTGTGGCTCTCAATGATCTTGTCGCACACAACCAATTCGCGCAGGCCGTCGGCGAAAGTTGGGAAAAGCGGGCTTTCGGGTTGTTTGCCCGCTGCCACGGCTTCGTACACTTCCCTGAACAGTTGCTTGGAGCAATCGGGAAAACCCTCATTGTGGCCGCCCGGATACGAAATCAGTTGCGCCGCCTCGCGGTACACCAACGATGGGTCGCGGAGCAGGCTTTGGTTGGCCGTTTCGCGTTTGCCAATCCACAACTCGTTCGGTTTCTCAGAACACCATTCCAAGTTTTGCTTTGAGCCGGATATTTCCACATTCAGGCGGTTTTTGCGCCCCGCCGAAACCTGGCTCACCGTTACCACGCCCCGGTTTCCATTGTCGAAGCGCAACAAAACGTTGGCGTGGTCTTCGGTATTGATCGGCACTTCCTGATAGTCGTCGGCGGTCAGCATTTTGCCCGAATACGTTTCCACGGGTTTCAGCGGCTTCATGCGCGTCTTGTGTACCGTCGAGAAATCGGCCATCACTTCGGTCACGTGCAGGCCGGTCACGTATTCAATCAAGTCCATCAGGTGCGAGCCAATGTCGGCAATGGCGCGCGACTCGCCCGATTTGTCGGGTTCCAGCCGCCAGTTGTAATCGGTGTTCAGAAACAGCCAGTCTTGCAGATACGAACCCATAACCGAGAAAACCTCGCCCAAATCGCCTTTCTCGCGCATGGTTTTCATCTGGCGCACCAGCGGATAGTAGCGCACATTGAAATGGATGGCATTGACCAGGCCCTTTTCGCGGGCAATGCGCACCAACTCTTCGGCCTCTTCGGTTTTGGTGGCCAGCGGCTTTTCGCAAACCACGTTTTTGCCCGCCAGCAACGCCGCCTTTGACTGCGGGTAATGCAAAAAATTGGGCGTGCAGATGTGAACGCAATCAATGTCGGGATCATTGACCAATGCCTGAAAATCAGCGTAATGGCGCGGAATGCCGAGTTGGTCGGCTTTGGTTTTGGCGAGGTCGGCGGTGGCTTCGGCCAAACCGACAACCTCTATATTGGGCAAACGGCGCAGGGCTTCGATGTGGGCCGGGCCGATGAAGCCCGTACCGGCAATGGCGACTTTCAGTTTTTTCATGGATGCGGGACAGGTTTGGGGTTTTGAGGGGATACTATTTTGAAAAAGTAAGGGCGGGCACTACAAACCGTTCATTTTTATCTTGGAACATTCGCATTCCGCCGCTAAAAGTAGTGGTTGGCGGCGTATCCGCAAACAGCGCACTGGGAAAAGTTTCCGGCAGGCCAAAATCAAAATGGCAGGTTTGGCCTTTGGGGGAGATACTATTTTCTTGTTATTCCAATTACGGCCAGCATCCGACCCGACCGCTGGCCTTCCTTGCGGTACGAGAAATAATCGGCGTTTTTTTCAACCGTGCATAACGGCGAAATCTCGATCTGCGCGACCGGAATGCCGAAACCCGTCAGTTGGGCGGCGTTGGCGTGTTTCAAATCCACGAAAAACTTGTTGCGCCCGGCATCAAACCGTTTGAAACGGTTTTCAAAATTCCCGGCCACATCGGCATCCACTTCAAAACTGTTTTCGCCGATGCACGTGCCCACGTAGGCGAAGCAATCTTGGGTTTGCGTTCCGAAACCGGCTTGCATGGCTTGCAGTGTTTTGGTCACAATACCCAGCGCGGTTCCTTTCCAACCGGCATGGATGGCCGCAACGGCTTGATTTTCAGCATCATAGATTAAAATTGGCGTGCAATCGGCAATGGAAACGGCGACAAAAACACCGGCGCGGTTGGTGATGAACGCATCGTGGCGGTCGTAATCGCCGGGCTGTTCGGCGCGTAAAACAGCATCGCCATGAACTTGGAAACCCAACGCCACTTGTTCCAGCCCGATTGCCAGGCTACTAAAAAACCGCCGCCGGTTTTCCAACACATTCTCCCGCCCGTCGCCCGACGACAAGCCCAGATTCAGCGACGCAAACGGCTCGCCGCTCACGCCGCCGTGGCGGGTGCTTTGGGCGGCCACCAACCCAGCGAAACGCGAAAAGATGGCGGGGCGGTGCGAAAGTGCGGGCGTTTTCGGGTTTTCGTGCATCAGAAATAGGGGGTTTCGGGTTTTCCAAAGATACTATTTTCCACGGGCAACCCGGCAGGGCGAAAAGTGTAAAAAAAACTGCTTCGGGCTGTTTACTTTCATAAGCTCATCATGACCAACAGGTAAAAGGCCGGGGGTCAGGGTGTTGGGTAGAGTTATCAAAAATTCCAAACCAAAGACATCCGTTCGGAAAAGTTTTTCCTGTAAGATTTACCTGTGGATAAACCCACCCAAGTGCCCGTTAGCAATTGTTTTCTGTTATTTTAAATCTAAAAAAGTGTATAAATATCTGTCAATCAAAATGTTGCATTTATTTTTCGTTGGATAACTCATAGATTTAAAACTTAACGGCACTCATGGAAAAATTTGAAAACACGGCCTCCATTGCCCGCAGAGATGCGCTGAAAAGATTGTCTTCGGTTGCGGTTGCCGCTACACTAC
>JAYWIH010000101.1:0-11865 GCA_043789005.1 Sphingobacteriales bacterium | reverse complement strand
GAAAATCCTCGGCCACATTTTTGGAACGGACAACGAACCCGAATCCGGCATCGCGCATCAGTTGCTGGCGGCGCGGCGAGTTGGAGGCAAGGATGAGGGGCGGCAAAATGAGCATGGGAAATTTGTGTCAGGCTTGTTTGGAATGGTTGCAAAACTATGGGTTTCGGGGCGTTTTCAAATTTATTTGGGAATGCGGCCAGCGTTTTGCCCATGGTTTGCGTCTATGTGTTCAGACTAACCGAACCGGTTTCCGCTTATGAAAAGGTACTGTTTTCAAACATGGATGGCCGCATCCGCCTTGTGGCTGGCGGCGTGCAACAATTACGTGGCTTTTGTGCCGCCCGCCGAACTGCCGGAAAACACAACCCCCGCGCAAGAGTTTCTGGATGGCAGAAATTTTCCTGCGGATAGCGCCAAGGCAGACGTGACCGAGGCGGATACCATTACTTTGGGTGACGGCGTGGTTTTGATTCTGCCAAAACTTTGCTTGGAACGCAAGAACGGAGCCGTGTGCGACTGCCAAGTGGACGTACACTTGAAGTTGGTTGCCAGCAAAAAGGATATATTGCTCTTTGGCAGACC
Organism: Sphingobacteriales bacterium; assembly: GCA_043789005.1. GTDB lineage: Bacteria > Bacteroidota > Bacteroidia > Cytophagales > 172606-1 > Xanthocytophaga. Next base: position 11,283 of record JAYWIH010000101.1, on the reverse strand, counting down.
CACGGTTGCGGCAAACAGCCTGTTGGAAACCGGCGGACAAGCCATGCTTACAATCCTGCACAAAGGCGATACCTTGCAATTGAAGGCCGGAGTAAAGTTTACCCTGAAAATCCCCACCAAACTGACTCCGGCAGACCGTGGACAAATGCGCTACTTCACGCAAAAACCCCCGCAGGACAATTGGCAGCCAGCCGGGCCGCTGGCCGAACTAACCCGTGATTACTACTCCATTGAAAGCGACCGGCTCGACGTGTGGCACAGCCCGGCTCATGCGTACGCAACCGGAAAACCCAATGTGAGGGTCAGGCTCAGCCCGACGGGCGGGCAGCAGCCAGATGCGGGCCGGATACGGGTTTTCGTGCTTCCTTCGGGCGTGCATTCGGTTGTGAATACCGTGCAGACAGGAGGCGAATTCGCGGCCACCGCACCTTTGCCCCTGAACGGGGAGGCCGTTTTAGTGGCTATTGGCAAAAAAAGCGGCCTTTTGTTGCTGGCTATCCAAAAAACCACCCTCCAGCCGGCAATGAACTTTGCGCTTGAATTCAAGCCGGTAACCCCCGCCCAACTGGAGGCGGCATTGCTGGCCTTATAGAACATGGAAGGGACAAATCGCAATCCGGACGGGCAAGGAGGTTTCGCGTTTTTGAAACATACTGTTTTGCAAGTGGCCTGCCTGTTGGTTTTACTCTTGGTGTGCCGCAATGCGGCCGGGCAAACCAGTACCGGTTTCCAAACCAAAACCCCGGACATTCGGAAGAATGCTTTCCTGATGCCGTATGCCCACCCAAACCAAAGTAACTTGTCGGTTTGGGCAGGTGTGGGATTTGGTGGCTACTCCGGCGATATCTGCCGTTTGACTGACCGGAAGCTGCAAGGAAATTACCTGAATCCGGGCATCACCGCCGGGCTGTCTTACCGGCTCACCAATTATGCCTCCCTGCGTTGGGCCAACAGTTTCCAATCTCTGGGTGCGCAAGCCCGGCCCGGCACTTGGGGAGGCTGGGCATTCCGCAGCCGCATCGGCGAGTCAGCGGTGATTGGCCAAGTCAGTCTTTTTTCCAAGACAAATATTGAGGCTGCCCATGGAGGCTGGGAAACCTATGCTTTGGTTGGGGGCGGAGTGCTGCTTCGCCAAACCAAGACAAGTGTTGATCCGGTTGTTTACGGGCGGTTCGGTTATTTGCTGGTGCCGCCAACGCGCAAAATATCGGCGGTTTTTCCGGTGGGAGGCGGCGTGGCGTGGCATTGGAACGGGCAATGGAGTTTGGGTGCGGAAGCCTTGTGCCACTTCACCACCACCGATTTGCTTGACGGAGCCAGCCTGTCTTCGGATCCGCGGCCACGCAAAGACAATTTTTTGACGCTGCAAGTGCAGGTGGCCCACCAGCTTTCGCGGTTTTTCCGGTACAAGGCTTACCTGAAAAGAAAATGAACAGGACTTACGCAAAACCTCTGCCAGAGTTTTGAACTCTGACAGGGGTTACCCGCAAACCCAGTATCCGGGGCCTTGCAAAGACGCAGCTGTAAAACCATGATTGTGAAGTAACGATTTGTCTCTCCATATTCGGCATACCCGCAAAACCGCTCATTCATTTGATTCAGAAGGCTGACCTGCAAAATATCGTCCGTGGATGCGTCAAAGGTGATGAGTGTGCCATGAAGCAACTCTACCAACACTTCCACGGCTATGCTTTGTCGGTTTGCTTGGCTCATGCGGCCAACCGTGATGACGCGCTGGAAATCATGAACGACGGTTTTCTGAAAGTGTTCAGGAACCTGAAAACTCAGCGCAATCCGGATGCCCTGACTGGCTGGCTGCGCACAATCATGGTGAACACTGCCATTGACCACCACCGCAAAAACGGCCATTTGAAACTGAACACGCCCCTTGAACAAGCCTGCCGCCAGTCTGCGCATGAGTATGGCGACGAAGCGGTGTATGCCGGGCTGTCGGCCGACGAAATCCTGAAAAACGTGCAGGGCCTTCCCGCAACGCAACGGATGGTGTTCGGCCTGTACGTTATCGAGGGCTACAGTCACAAGGAAATTGCTGCAACACTCGGCATTGCCGAAAGCACTTCACGCGCATACCTGAGCGATGCCAACGCCCGTCTGCGCGAATCACTAACCTCACAAGCCCGCAATGCCGATGCCAGATAACCCCATGCCAAACTACCCCGTGGCAAATGACGGGGAAAACCGCCTGCACGACTTGGTGAGAAATGCGGTGCGTCAGCAACGGCCTTCCTATGAGGAGGCGCATTGGGAAGCCATGCAAAAAAAATTGCGTGTCCGCCCACGTCATGGTCACCGGCTGGCGGCGCTGCCCGTTCTGCTGCTGCTGGCTTGGCTGACAGCGGATGAAAACACGGCGGTTTTAAAAACCGGCAACCCGGTTTATGGCAGGCAGTTTTCTAAGTCCGCCTCCCCATCTTCCGGCTCCGCAGGTTGGCTACTGTCCAAGAACGTGGCGGGAAAAACGGAGAAAAGACAGTTGGGCAGGGAAAAAATAGTATCCGCGCAAACAGCCAAACCCACCCGTATGCCATCAGGCTGGCAGGATGGGCTTTTCTTTCCGGATAAACATTTCATCGCCATGGCATTGCCCAGGCCAATGGAGCCTTGGCCGCCGGGCAGCGTGGTGCCCGGCGTAAAACTGAACATGAACGCCTGGATTGAACAAGACATAAGGCAGCGGCTTGAACACCGCACCGCCGGCCCCGATTCCACGGCAAGCCGGATTCTGGAACGCCACAAGAACCGCTGGCGCAATGTTGTCATTGTCGCCGATTTCACCTCAAGCATGTATCCGCACGCCACCGAATTGTTTAGTTGGCTGGCACAAAACCGCCGGAGCCAATACATTAAGGGAGCGGTCTTTTTCACGGATTGTGACAGCTTGAGGCGCGAAACCCAACCCGGCAATCCAGGCAAAATGTACGTGGTCAGGGATTGGCGGAATGCCGACATCCTGCCCGTTTTCATTGATGCCTCGCGCAACACGATGGGCAACCGCGAGTCGGCGGAGAATGATTTGGAAGCCATCTTGTACGCGCAGCAGCAATTTGCCAACGTAGGGTCTTTTGTGCTCATCGCCGACAACGGAAGCCCGGTCAAGGATATGCACCTGCTTTCGCAAATCAAAAAGCCGGTGCGTATTGTCTTGTGCGGCAACACCTACGACTTAAATGTTGCCATCCAACCGGATTACCTGAAAATCGCCGCCGCAACCGGCGGCTCCATTCATACGGCGGCCAGCGACCTGCCCGATGCTACGAAAATAGCGCGGGGCACCAAAATCCGTTTGGGTAGGTATTTGTACAAGTATCGAAAGGGGAGGTTTGTGTTGCGCCGGTAAAAAATTCCCGGTGCGTTTCCAAGCCGTCCGTTCAAGTCCTCTCTTTCGGGGGAATCGGGGAAGTGATTTGGTCTTGCAGCCGCTGCACAATCAGGTTGGCGGTGCGGCGCGTGAGTTCGGCTTCGTGCCGGGCAAAAAATTCCCACTCCGCCAACGTGAAATGCCCAACCACCAACCCGACGAGCAAGTGCCGGATGGCGGCATCTTTCTGGATGATGCCTTTGATAAAATTGCCGGGCAGTGGAACCGCGCTGCCCGCCCGGGTCTTGCGTTTTTGCAGGTACTGGCCGAAAACCCGGACAAGCAGGTCGTTTTGCAGTTTCAAAATCGGGCGGAGTGTTTGGTTCTGAAAGTTCTCCACATCGCCTTCACGCCCGGTTTCCGTGGCAATCAAGGGCCGGAGTTTAATCAGTTCGCTGTCGCGCATGGTTGTCTGTATTTCGCTGAGTGTTAATTGTTCGAAAACCCTTTTCGGTTCAACCGGTATTTCATGGGCGGGTTTGGTGTTTTTGAAAGATACTATTTTACCCGCAATTTGCGGACACAAGCAGGTTTTGCGTTTTTAGGAGATACTATTTTCGGGAGGTGTTTTTTCAACCTTTCCACACCAGTTCATCTGCCGGAATCTTTTTGGCAATCACTCCGGCGGCCAGCAGCGTGTCCATCACGTTTTCGAGCATTGGCAAGTCAATGGTGTTACCGGTGGCCCACTCGGTTTCCTGCAGCCACTGTTGCACATCGGGATAGGGCAGTTGGTAGAGGTCGGCAATGATTCCGGCCAAATCCGGGCGGCTTTTGAAATCGCGGCAGAAAGCGTTGATGCCCTCACAAATCGCTTTCAGCTTTTCGGGTTCGCGTTCGATAATCTCGCGGCGGGCGGCCAGCACAAAACACGGCCACGGCGTGGGGCACACGCCCACGCGCCGCAACTCGCCGCTGTCCACGTGCGGCTGGGTCATCACTTTTTCCCACATAAACGTGTCGGCCTCGTCGTTGCGCAGGCCGCGCCGCATCCCGTCCAGGTTTTGCAACGGCACAAACGGCAGTTCCGCCGGATTCCAGCCGTGTTGCAGCGCATTCACACAAGCCATCAGGTGCGAACCCGAACCCATGCGGCTCACGGCATACCGCTTGCCCGCCAAATCATCAACCGACTGAATATCAGAAAGATCGTTGACAAAAATGCCCCAGTTCAGCGGCGACTGCACGTAGATTTTCAGCAGTCTGGTATCGTTGCCATTGACAATATCGGCCACAATGCCTTCGGTAAGCAGCAAGGCCAAATCAAGTTCGCCGTTGCGCAAGGCTTTGGTCATGGCTCCGGTGCCACCCGGAAAATCCGTCCATTCCAGCGGGATGTTTTCCCCGCCGGGCGAGAATTCCTTGAAAAAACCCTCTTCAATGGCCAACTGCCAAGGCAAATTAAAGTGTTCAGGTACGCCGCCGATTCGCATGGTTGGGAGGGAAAAACCGAATGAAGCCCCAACATAACACCTTGCCGCCATCCTAAAAAACCGCCGCCGTTTTTTCTTTCAACCTTAATCCGCAACTTTGCCCCGAAACCCCTGTTCCATGAGCCACACCGCATTGCCGCTGACGCAAACCGGCCAGTTTTCGCCGCTTTTCTTGGATTACATACACCAAAAAGAAGGTTTGAAGCCTTTTTACAACGTTTTCCCCGCACCCGAAAACTTTGGAGATGTGATTCGGCAACGCGGGTTTGCACCGGAAAAACGCCAGACACTGCACCAAGTGCTGAAAGCACAATATGCCAGTTACGACTCGCAACCCATTGCAAGCCAGATAGATAGCCTGCTAAATGAAAAAACATTTACCGTCACCACGGGTCACCAGCTCAATATTTTCAGCGGGCCGCTGTATGTGATTTACAAACTCACCACCACGATAAACCTGGCCAAAAAACTGAACGAAACCTACCCGGACTGCCATTTTGTGCCCGTATACTGGATGGCGACCGAAGACCACGATTTTGCGGAAATCAACCATTTTCACTTGTTCGGCAAGAAATATGCGTGGGAAACCGACCAGACCGGGGCCGTGGGGCGCATGGATCCGGGCGGCATTGCCGAAATAGTATCGCAGCTAACCGACAAACCCGCCATTTTTGAAAAAGCCTACGCCACGCACAAAACCCTGGCCGGTGCCACGCGTTATTGGGTCAATGAACTGTTTGGCGACCAAGGACTTATCTGTCTGGATGCCGACCATCCGACTTCGAAAAAGCAGTTTGCCGCCGCCATGCAAGCCGATGTTTCAGAGCGGATCACTTTCAAGACCGTTACCGAAACATCGGCCAGATTGGAAGCGTTGGGCTACAAGGCACAGGTGAATCCGCGCGAAACCAACCTTTTTTACTTGGACAACGGCTTGCGCGAACGGTTGGTGAACGACCACAAACGTTTCCGGGTGCTGAACACCGAACTGGCGTTTTCGCAAGAGGAACTAGCGCAACTGATTGAAAAACAGCCCGAAAAACTGAGTCCCAATGTGTTGCTGCGGCCCGTTTATCAGGAAACTATCCTGCCCAACTTGGCTTACGTGGGCGGCCCGGCCGAGATAGCTTACTGGCTGCAACTCAAAGGCCAATTTGCTGCGCTGCAAACGCCGTTTCCGGTGCTGATGCCGCGCAACTTTGCCTTGGTGGTGAACGCCGCCAACCAGAAACGCCTTGATAAAACCGGCATGGCGGCGGCGGATTTGTTTTTGGACGAAACCGCGCTGAAACGCAAATTCATGGAGCAGTCGGTGGCCGAGCCGGTTTCGCTGGATGCGGAGCGGGAGGGTTTGGACCGGATTTTTGATACTATTTCGCACAAGGCCACCACGCTCGACAAGTCGCTGGAGGGTTTTGTGGGAGCCGAGCAGCAAAAAGTGCGCACCGCATTGGCGACGATTGAAAAGCGGCTCAAGAAGGCCGAGGAACAGAAACAGGAAACGGGAATCCAGCAGTTGCTGAACCTGAAAGGCAAGCTGTTTCCGGAGGGCGGCTTGCAGGAACGCACCGATAACTTCCTGAACTTCTACCTCAACGACCCGGATTTCCTGCGGGAAATAAGCGACCGGTTTGACCCGTTCGCGTTCAGTTTCCAAATCATAAGCCCCCAGCCTCCCCTGAATCCCCTCTGAAGCCCGCCGGACTGACAGGGAGGGGACTTTTAAACGGGCGGGTTTGGGCTTTTCAAAACATAGTATTTTTTTCACTCTCTCCCTTTCGGGGAGGGCCGGGGTGGGGCTTTCCTCCTTCGGAGGGGGCTGGGGGGAGGCTCCTTTTTCAATTTCCATGTATTTTCACAAGACACCTTTTTGGTTGCGGGCCTTGTACCCGTCGTTCACGTGGCGCAAGCCAGCCGCGACAAAGACCATTTACCTTACCTTCGACGACGGGCCGATTCCCGGCGTGACTGATTGGGTGCTGGCCCAACTAGCTCATTATCAAGTAGGGGCAACGTTTTTTTGCGTGGGCGACAACATCAGGAAACATCCCGGCGTGTTTGAAAACATACTGGCCGCAAACCATTCGGTGGGCAACCATACGTTCCACCATCTGAACGGCTGGAAAACCGAAACCCGGCTGTATCTTGAAAATGTGCAATTGTGCCAACCTTACCTGCCCGCCCAAACCCGCCTTTTCCGCCCGCCCTACGGACGGATTACCAGAAAACAGGCGGCGGCGGTGCAAGAATCGGGCAGCCAAATCGTTATGTGGGATGTGCTGACCGGTGATTTCGACCCCAACCTGCCGCCCGACACGTGCCTGCGAAAATCAATCCGGGCAACGGGCAACGGCTCGGTTGTGGTTTTTCACGACAGCCTGAAAGCGCAACCCAATTTGATTTATGCTTTGCCAAAATACATAGGGCATTTCTTGAAGCAGGGGTTTGCGTTTGGGAAACTTTGATCCATGGTTGTCCGGAAAATGAAAGGCCGGATACCAAACCAGCAATCGTACCGGATGAGACATTTCCTGACAGGGCTGCCGCTGTTCCTTTTGGCCTGCCTCGCCCATGCCCAAACAGCCGATACCGCCGCCAAGCGGCAAAACCCGCGCCCTGACACGGTGCGGAAAACGGAAAAGCCCCCGCCACCCGCGTGGACATACACAGCGGGACTGGATGGAACGATCAGCGCGGGAAACCTGAACCGGAGGCTGCTGAACATCCGCTTGGGGCTGGCCCACGAAAACCCGGCTTCCATCTGGAGTTTTTCCACGGCACCCCGCTTCCAGTACGGAACCACGAACGGAATCTTGCAGGAAAGGGAAGCGTTTGTGGATTTGAACACGTCGTTTTTCTACAGCCAGCACGATGTGTACGGCTTGGTGTTCGGGGCTTATGAGCAAAGCAACCTGCGCAAGATAAACCGGCGGGGAAATGTTGGCGCGGGCTTGGGCTGGCGCATTGTGGGCGGCCGGAACATTCCCAGCAAGCGGCTGCAACTGGCGGTTACCAACGCGATTGTGCAGGAAACAACCGATTTTGCCGAAGGCGACAACATCAATGTGCGGCGAAACTCGACACGCCTCAGAATCCGTGCCGACCTGGTGCCCGGCAAACTGTTGGTGCAGAACACGACTTTTGTACAGCCTTCCCTGGGTAGCCGCAACCTGCGCTGGAATTCGGTTTCGCAATTGGTGTACAAGGCAACCCGGCGGCTGGCATTCACTGCCTCGCTCGACAGTTCGTATGAGAGTGTCAACGCGGCGGGCGTGGAAAGTTCGCAGTTGAATGCCACGCTCGGGCTGAGTTTCAGCGATTCAAAATAAAAACGCCCTGACTTTAACCGGGCGGGTTTGGGCGTTTCAAAAGGTACTATTTCCAGCTCGCTCCGAAAGGGGAGCCGGGCGGGTTTGCAGTCAAGGGCGGGTTTGGGCTTTTTCAAACATACTATTTTCATTCCGACTATGGAAAAATCTTGGGTTTCCGTGCCGCTTGGCAGTGATTTTCCGCTGCAAAACCTGCCTTACGGAATTTTCCGCACCACCGGCCAGCCGCCACGCACGGGCGTTGCCATCGGCAATGAAATACTTGATTTGCGGGCCGTTGCCGGGTTGGGTTTCTTTGCGGATTTGAATTTCGACACGCGGGTTTTCGATAGCCGCCACCTGAACGGGTTCATGGCCTTGGGCAAGCCCGTCTGGCAGCAAGTGCGCCGCCGGATCACGGATTTGCTCTCCGAAAACAACGCCACGCTGCGTGCCGCCGCCAGCCAGGTTTTGGTGCGTCAAACCGACGCAACGATGCTGCTGCCCGTGCAGGTTGGCGACTACACCGATTTTTACTCCAGCCTTGAACACGCCACCAACGTGGGCAAGCTGTTCAGGCCCGATAACCCGCTGATGCCCAATTGGAAACACCTGCCCGTGGCCTACCACGGCCGCGCCTCCTCGATTGTGGTGTCGGGTACTGATTTCCACCGTCCGCAAGGCCAGACCAAGCCCGCCGACGCTGATGTGCCGGTGTTTGGCGCGTCGCAACGGATGGATTTTGAGTTGGAAATGGCGTTTGTCATTGGCCGGGGTTCGGCCATGGGCCAGCGCATCGGCACGGCGGAAGCGGAGGATTTCATTTTCGGCCTGGCGTTGTTCAACGACTGGTCGGCACGCGACATTCAGGCTTGGGAGTACCAGCCGCTGGGGCCGTTTCTGGGCAAGAATTTCGCCTCCTCGCTGTCGCCGTGGATTGTAACGCTCGACGCGCTGGAGCCCTTCCGCACGGCCAGCCCACCCCAGGAGCCGCCCGTGTTGCCTTATCTCCAATGCACCGGCAACCACACATTCGACATCGGGCTTGAGGTGTCAATACAGCCGCAAAACGCGCCGGAAAGCGTGGTTTGCCGTTCCAATTTCAAGTATTTGTACTGGAACATCTGCCAGCAACTGGCACACCACACCGTGAACGGCTGCAATGTGCGCATCGGCGATGTAATGGCTTCGGGTACTATTTCGGGCTCCGCACCCGGTAGTTTCGGCTCGTTGCTGGAACTGACGGCGGGCGGCAAAAACGCCTTGGCACTGGCCGGTGGCACAACGCGGAAATTTCTGGAAGACGGTGATACGGTAACCATGCGCGGGTTTGGCCAGAAAGACGGCCTGCGCATTGGCTTTGGTGAGGTAAAGGGAACAGTTTTGCCGGTGGCTTGAGGGTGGGCCTGCCACAACTTTCGCCGGTCTGGCCTGCCTAGTAGTGCCGCACCGGATTTTATGCGTAATTTCAACCTTCCAAATTCTCAGCCCAACGGCAAGACAGGTTGAGGAGCTGAAAACAACACACCCCATGCACACGAAAAACAAAATCCTGATCTTGGCCTGCCTATCGGTCTGCCAAATGGCCACCGGTCAAATCGCGGTTGATTCGGCCCAGATAAAAAAAGAATACACCCGAATGGAGGATGCCCTGAAAGATCCCGAAAAGGTGTACCGCCTGAACCTGAGCAATCAAGATGTGCGGTTTTCGCCCGACTTTTGGTCTAAATTCACCAACCTTCAATACCTGAGTCTGCGCAACGATCATTTGAAAGCGGTTCCGAAAGAGATTGCCGAACTGAAAAACCTGCGCGTGCTGGATTTGGGCGGCAATGATTTCGCGGTGCTGCCCACTGAGTTCGGCAACCTGCCGAATTTGCAGGAATTGTATCTGGACGGGGACAAGAATTTGGTGCTGGAGAAAAACATGGAGATTTTGAGCCGGCTTCCCCGGCTCACGTCGCTGCACTTGGAAAACGACAATTTGCGGATACTGCCCAGAAACATAACAAAACTTGACCATTTAGAAAGGCTGTACCTCGGCCGCAACAACTTCCATTCGGTTCCCCGCCAGATAAAGGGCCTGAAACACCTCCAATACCTGGACTTAAAAGACAACCGGATAAGGCATCACTCGCAAACCCACGACGGGTTCGGCATCAGGATTAATTTCTGATGCTATTTTTGCCAAATGCCGTTTCCGTGGGAAACAGTATCTTTCAAAAAGGCCAAACCCGCCCGGCTTCAGTTTGCCAATGTGTTTAAAAAATCATTGTTTCCAGTGGTTTTTGGTCAGGTCTTGGCATTGTGCGGTTTGCCAATGCTTGTGATTTCGACAGACTGGTAGTTGCCCTGTCAAAAACGTCGTTGTTCTTTATCAAATCCGTGATGACCGCCTCGACGACCGGCACCGAAACCGCATTGCCCATTTGCTTGTAAACGGCATTGTCATTGTCCAGAAGTTTATAGCTGTCAGGAAACCCTTGAAGTCTTGCGCACTCTCTCGGAGTAAGTTTTCTTGCTCTACCATATTGAACCACACCGAGCCTATTGGTATCGGAGGCTGTGAGCGTGATGGAAATGCTTTCAGGATCCAAAAATTTGAAGACCTCAAAAGACATATTGCCCGCCACCGGATTGAATTTGTTTTCATAATTGCTCAGATATCCTTTCTGCAACAATGAATTCAGTATTCCTTCAAGGTCGGGCTTTTTGTAAAAGGTTTTGATTTGTTCGAGTGTCAGCGACTTGCCGTCTTGGTGGGTTCCGAATGTCTTTTTTCTGCGGTTTCCAATTAACAAGTTTAAGAATTCGATTTCATTTTTTGTGCATTCACCTTTTATTCCCAATTCCCAAGAATGGATTGCCTGCCCGCCCCTGTAATCAATAAGTCTGTAGCCATGCAGTTTTGAAAGGTCGCTGCCTACAATCTTGGCCAATTTGTCTGTAAAACTCCTTGTGCATTCATATTTTTCAGGAAAACTCCTTTCGAGAATGTCCTTGACAACACGTATTGTCTTGGTTTCCGAAAAAAGCGAGGTTTGTGCATTTTGTTCCTTAAACTTATGTGAATCTGCCGCGCCGGTATCGGATTGGAGTTTTGTTTTGATTTGGCTGTTCAAAACCCCGACAATGTAAATGCGAACCCTGTTTTGGGCAACAC
>JAYWIH010000100.1:0-11872 GCA_043789005.1 Sphingobacteriales bacterium | reverse complement strand
CAGTAGATGTGCCAAACCGCACATCGCGCAGGAAACGGTCTTCTTCCTGCCGCACCATCGCCAAGCCCAACTGCTTGGTCGCAAACGCTTTTTTAAGCCAGGCCATCGCTTCGGCGGGTTTGTTTTGCTGGGCCGCCAAGCAGCCCATTCCCAACAGGGCCACACCATTGTTTTTCTGCAGGCCCAAGGCTTTTTTAAGGTATTTGGCAGCCATGTTGGTTTGTTTCTTACGCAAATGCGCCAGTCCGTAATACCCAAGGAAATCGGCATCCGTTTCCTTGGGATTGCTGAGTTCGTGCATTGTAAAATCGCGCAGGGCTTCGTCGGTTTTGTTCAGGTTATACTGGCAGATGCCGCGCCGGAAACGGGCATCAGGCAGTGTCTGGCGGTTGTCTAACACCAACACGCGGCTGTATGCGGACAAAGCGTCGGAATACTGGGCTTCCCTCAACGCCGCATTGGCATGGGCATATTGGTAGGCCAGTTGGTCGGGCTGCTGCTTGGCGGCGCGGGCAAATGATTCGGCGGCATTGGAGTGCCTTTTCAAAGCCCGGTATGCCAGACCGCGCTGGTAGTAAGCCTCCGCCAGCGACGCATCGTAAACTAGGGCTTGGTCGGCGTTTTCGGCGGCCATCTGGTAAGCCTGTGTGGCCATGTGGCATTTTGCCAGTTGCGTGTAGGCCGTTGCCAAATCGTTTTTCAGTGTTGCATCGGTTTGCATTTTGCGTTGCAACTCCTTGTAAACCGGCAGCGAGAGGTCAATTATGCGCCGGTAGTCGGCGGTTGCATTGGCAAACTGTTTCGCGGAAAAATACCATTCGGCCCGGCTCCGGTACACATCCACATAAGCGGGGTCGTAGCGCAATGCCGCCGCAAAATTTTCCAGTGCCTCCTTGTATTGTTTCAGACTTACGTGTGCCAGCCCTTTTTTGTAGTAGCCGCTCGCACCCCGGCTATTCGATTGTATGCCAAGGTCATACAATTCCATTGCTTTCAGGAAATTGCCGTTTTTGCAGTGCATATCGCCTTGCGAAAGCCACACGCCGGTGTTTTTCGGATACAGTGCCAACGCCAAGCCAAACATCCGTTCGGCTTTTTTCGCATCACGGTTTTCCAAGGCTGTCATCGCGATATCGTGGTATTCGTTGCTTTTTGCCACCACAAACCGGATCAGCGCGGAATCCAGGCCGCCCAGCTTTTCGGCCTTGCGGAAATCAGCCGCCGCCTCCTCCGTTTTTTCCTGCTCGGCGGCGGCCAAGCCACGCCGCACGTAAGCTTCGGTATAGGTCACATTAAGTTCAAGCGCCTTGCCAAAACTGCGCCGGGCGGCCTCCCAATTACGGTTGCGCGATTCGAGCACGCCTTTTTGGAGGTGATACAGCGGATTGTTGGGCGACAGGCTGATGGCTTTGTCATAATCCTCAATGGCACGTTTGCCCATGCCCATTTGCTCCTTCAATTGCGCTTTTTTCAGGTAATATTTGGCTTCCTGCGGCAAAATGGCAACGGTGATATAATCGTAATCCGTCAGGGCTTTGTCCGGTTGCCGCTGCGCTTCGTGGAAATTTGCCCGCGCCAAATACGCATCCAGATACTGCGGTTCCGAACGGATGGCGGCCGCAAAGTCGGCAAGTGCGTGTTCGGCGGCATTGCGCCGCCCCGATTTGGCGTGTCCTTCGGCGCGTAGCAGGTACAAGTCGGGGTAATCGCCGATGCGCTTTTGCTTGGTTTTTTGTTTTATCAGCGCGTCGCATTCTTCAATGGCCTGATCGGTTTTACCGGCGGCCAGCTTGTTTCTGATGGATAGCGTTTCGGCAACACGGGTAATAAGCAGGTTGATTTTGGGCTTGATTTCGGTCGCCGCTTCGGGTCGGGCATCCAAGGTTTTGCGGTAAAAGTCAATGGCCTGTTCATAACTGCGGCTTTTTTCGTAAGTTTCCGCTTTTTGCAGTAATGATTCGTAGCGGTTAATGAAAAGCCTTTCGATTTTCGCGATTTGCACGCGCGGCAGCGGCGCAAAGCTGTTGTACCCAACCGCCCGCCGGTAGGCATCCAAGGCGGTCGGGTAGTCATTCTCCGACATGGCGGCGTTGGCAATGCCGATGGCTTCATTGTAGGCCGCGTCGCGGGCCTTTCGCTCGTAGGCTTCCCGCTCGTCGGCCACTTTGTCAACTGCCTGTCTCACAGAATTTTGCGACAACTCAGAGGTTTGCCTGTTTCCGGACATACTATTTTCGCCACCCGAAACAACCGCCACATTGTTGTCTTGGGAATCCATTGGCTGTTGCGGGTCATGAAACCCAATGCCCGAAACCAAGGCCTGCCAGCGGTTGCCTTTCTTGGTTACCCGCACTGTGGCCTGCCGGGTCTGGGGCTGGTAGGGAATGTTGTTTTTGGTGTAACGGCTGCCGAAAACACAGTTGAAATACACTTTTACGTATAAATAATCCTTTTTCTTCACATTGGAAACATGAATGTTGCTGAAGCGGATGGACGGGTCGATACTTTTCTCATAAAACACATCCAGCGTGTTCAGGTATTTGTCGGCTGGCACATCGCGGGTTTTGCCAAGGCGGTTTGCGGGGTCAATGTCGTCCTCGATAATCACATCTTTCCCGTAAAAAATCTGGCTGCGGGTTTCGGGCGTGTAGCTTTTCTGGATCACTTCGGCCAGCTCGTTGGGCGCATTATCGGCAAAGGCCACGAAATTGAGCAGTTGCTCCAGTTCGCTGATCACGTTTTTGGCCTGGTAGCTGATTTCGCCCGTTTCGCGGACGGTCAGTTTGTCTTGCGCCTCCGTGCGGACGGATGAAAGGGCAACCACAAAAAAGCACCAAGCCGCCACCACAATGCGAATAGGGCGTGCGGCAGGCTTGCAGATGGCGGCGTTACGGGCAGTCAGGCGGGTTTCAGTCTTTTCAACCATACTGTTTTGCGGAATCTGGTTTTGAATGGCAGGCAAATTGGAGCCTGGGCCGGGGCGTTTGCTTACCTTGACGCGAAATAATTATTAATACCCAAAATAATGTGCCGGTGCTTTGGTTATTCACCCAAAACCTTGTCTTTTGTTGTACGGATAAAAAGCCAATCCTCCCCAAACATCCATTTTCGCGCACCCAACCAGCCTTGACCTACTGTTTATGCCTTTCAAGACACTCCCGCTTTTCCTGCTGGCCTTCTGCACCTTCTCCGCCCTCCAAGCGCAGCAATGGCTGGGGCTTGCCAATAGCAACTACGCCGGTGTCAATGGTGTTTTCCTCAACCCATCGTCCATTGCCGATTCGCGTTACGGATTCCATTTGAATTTGTTGGCCGGCCAAACCAGCCTGACCAACAATTACTACGTTCTTGATTCTCCGTATTCGCTGCCCAAACTCGCCATCAAGGGTTTCAAGGATCCGTTCGGCCTGCGACCCGAATATTACGCGGAAACCGGTGGCGGCCAGCGGAAAATCTTTGACCTGCGGTTCGAGGCGCGGCTGCCCTCATTCATGATCAAACTCAGTCCGAGACACAGCCTTGCCCTCACCAACCGGATGCGGGCCGGTTTTGAAGCCGTCAATATCACGCCGTTTCTGGCCAGCGATTTCCGTACCAATAACCTGTCGCTGGCCAGCTTGCTCAGCGATGGCAGTTTGCTGCGAATCAATTCCAATGCGTTTCGTGAAACGGGCCTGACGTATGCCCGCGAAATTTGGACGCAAGGCGAACATTATATCAAGGGTGGCCTGACAGTCAAGTACTTGCAGGGTATTTATTCGTCCAGCCTGTATTCCGATAATCTGCGCACGGAAATCACGGCCGCCAACGGAGAGCCCGTGCTGCGGCTGCTGGATGCCGACATCGGCTACCATTACACCCGCCCGACAGGATACCCCGAACAACGTGCATGGACGGATGCCGCGTTGTGGCGCAATACCGTGGGCCGCGGCGCGGGCATGGACATCGGCTTCACGTACGAATACCGCCCGGCCGCCGACCAATACCGCTACACCATGGATGGCGAGGAACTGCTGGAAAACCGGAAAAACAAGTACAAATACCGCATCGGGCTTTCACTGCTGGACGTGGGCGACCTCCGCTACACTACCGATTACACCGACAGTACGGCGGCGGGAGCGTACCGGGTGCGGCGGCAAAATACCGACATACCGCAGCAACAACTGACCGGTGCAAGTTTGGAAAATTATTATCCGATCCTGAACCGGGGCCTGGATGTGCAAACCGCCGACCGCCAAGACGGTTTCCGCACCAAACTGCCCACGGCCCTGCACTTGAACGTGGACTATAAAATCCGTGAGAATCTGTATGTCAATGCGGCGTGGATACAGACGTTGCGCCGCCGCAACGCCATCGGAATGCATAGTGGCTCGCTGCTGGCCATCACGCCGCGCTTCGAGACCAAGCATTTTGAATTTTCGCTGCCACTCACGCTCCTCAACAACTACCAGCAAGCCACTTTCGGGGCGATGATGCGCATCGGCTCGTTTTTCTTCATCGGATCAGACAATCTGCCCGGCTTACTGAACTTGGGCAAACCCTTCGGCGCGGACGTGTACGCGGGCGTTACGATTGCCGCATTGAAAGAGCGCAAAAAAGACCGTGACCGCGACGGAGTATCGGATAAGCTGGATTTATGCCCCAATGTGGCGGGCGTGTGGGTTTTCAAAGGCTGCCCCGACACCGACAATGACGGCGTGGAAGACAAACTGGACAAATGCCCCACCGAACCCGGCTCTAAGGAATTGGCTGGCTGCCCCGACAAAGACGGCGACAAGATTATTGATTCGCAAGACAAATGCCCCGATGAGCCGGGCTTGGCCAAAAACAACGGCTGCCCCGACACGGACGGCGATGGCGTGATGGACGGCGACGATGCCTGCCCGCAAGCCAAAGGCAGTGCGGCACTCAATGGCTGCCCCGACCGCGATGGCGATCAAATTGCCGACAAAGACGACCGTTGCCCCGACGAACGAGGCCAGGCCAAATACAACGGCTGCGCCGACAATGACGGCGACAATATACCGAACCCCGACGATGCCTGCCCCGACCAAGCCGGCACGCCGCGATTCAACGGCTGCCCCGACCGCGACGGCGATGCCGTGCCCGACAAAGATGACCGCTGCCCCGATACCTACGGCTCGGCGCAGAATGGCGGCTGCCCCGCCGAACCGGGCCGCACCGAAGTGCAACTGACGCAGCAGGAACAAGCCGTGCTCACCGAAGCCTTTGACGACTTGGAGTTTGAAACCGGCAAATCGGTAATTAAAATCTCATCGTACCCGAGCATGGACGGCTTGGCAGAATTGCTCCAATCCAAACCCGCGTACCGGCTGCTGGTATCGGGCCACACCGACAATGTGGGCAAGCCCGCCACCAACCTGACGCTGAGCAAGGCCCGCGCCGATGCCGTGAAAAAATACCTGGTGCGCAAAGGAACCGCCGCCGACCAAATCATTACCGAAGGTTTCGGTTCGCGCAAACCCGTTGCCAGTAACGCCACCCCTGACGGCCGCCAAAAAAACCGCCGCGTGGAGATGCGCGTGATCAAGTGAGCCGTTCCGTATTGAAACATCGTAACATTTGTCGTTGGAAAAATAGTATCTTTTGGAAAGGCCAAACCCGCCAATTCATGAAATCAGTTGAAACACTTATTCCGGCGGAGGAATACCTGCGCAATGAGGCCAACGCACATTTCAAAAGCGAATACACCGCCGGAGAAACTACGCCATTGCACCGGCAGACCGACACGCTTGGCCAAGTGACAAACATGGCCGGGGCACAGCCGCCGCATAATCGCTTGGTGAGCCGGTTGCTGGCCTTGCTGGAGTTTTGCTTGGAAGATCGGGATTACCTCGTTTTCGCCCCCGACCAATTGACACATATCCCGGCGTGCGAAAAATTCACGTATCCCGACATCACCGTTGTGTGCGATGAGCCGGAATACACAACCAGCCTTGGCGGCTTGCAGGCGTTGCGCAACCCGGCCATCATCATTGAGGTGCTGTCGAAAAGCACCGAGGACTACGACCGGGGCGAAAAATTCGAGTGTTACCAGACGTTGCCAAGCTTGCAGCAATATGTGTTGGTTTCTTCTTTTTCAAAACCGAAAATAGAGACATACACCAGGAAAACCGCCAAGGATTGGGACTACCACATTGAAACCGAAACGGACAAATCCATTGCCATCGGCGATTGCGAATTTTTGCTGGGCAGTGTCTATAAGAAGGTCGCGCTGGACAAATAGTATCTTTCAAAAAGCCCAAACCCACCTGTGTCATCTGTAATGCCAAAGTGATTCATAGTTGCAGTTACACACCGGACATTGCCAAAGGAACCGCCATGCTTGGCAACACAACAGAGGCCTACAACCAGATTTGGAACCTGCCGACAGACCCCGCAAAAATAACGGGAGAGGAATGGATAGATTTGTTTACGGCGGAAATGCACACAAGCAACAAACTTGAAGTACTGCCGGGTTGGGGTATGAAAGCACTCGGATTGTTCGTGCCGATTTTAAAGGAAACGCACGAAATGCGTTACCAATACGACAGGGATTATTTCTTTGACAGTTCCAAATTCAACAGCTATTTCAACTTCACCCCCACCACGAATGCGGAGGCAGTAAAACAAACCGTAAAACGACTGGCAAAATAAAATGCACTGCTTTATGGTGAAAATTTGACAGAGAACTACCCGAAACGGTTTCCTGACATTGACACGCTGAAAATCCGTTGCATCGTTGCGCGGCAACAGACATGAAAATATGACAACCTATGTTTCAATTTTGCGGGGCATCAATGTGGGCGGCCACCGCATGATTAAAATGGATGCTTTGCGCCAATTGTTTGCCAAGTTCGGCCTTGCAAACTCCCGGACATACATCCAAAGTGGCAACGTGGTTTTTCAAGGCAAAAAAACGAACCCGCAGGAATTGGAAAATAAAATCGCGGACACAATTGCCAATACATTCGGTTTTGATGTGCCGGTACTCGTGAAGGAACTGGAAGAATTCAAGCGGATAGTCGAAAACAACCCGTTTGCGGCGAACAAAACGATAGATGCCTCTCACCTGCACATTACGTTTTTGTCAGGCCAGCCCGGCACGGAAAAACTCCATAACATGAAGGAAAGCCATTGCCAAGCCGATGAATTTCACCTCATCGGCCAAGCCATTTACCTGTACTGCCCCAACGGTTACAGCAAATCAAAACTCACCAACGGTTTTTTGGAAAACAGACTGGGCGTGACGGCAACCACACGGAATTGGAAAACCGCCAATGAACTGATTGCCCTTGCCGGGCAGGTGGCGAACGCATAGCCATTTTGGCAAATACGTGCGGACAATCCGAGAACCGGCGCAAGCATCCCCGCGTGTGCTGTGCGTGACCGGCGGGTTTGGCCTTTTTGAAACATACTATTTTGACGGGCGTTTTTGCCTTGCCAAATTAGCCGCACAGGCAGCTTGAAAACAAATAACGGAAAAGGTTGCGCCAAGCGTTAAACCATTGGGGCCGCTAAAACTCCAAACACCGTAATCAATCAAAAACACGGAAAAAATGGCAACCATGAAACAGACGGGAATTTTGAAAACTTGGGTCATTGGTGGCCTCGCTTGCGTAGTGGCCGTTGTATTGGCAGTGCCGGTTCAGGCACAAACCGCCCGGAAAAAAGACCGCGTGGAAGACCGCATAGACCGTGCGGAAGACCGTGCCGACCGGGCGGAAAACGTGCGTGACCGACGCGAAAACGTGGCCGACCGCCGCGAAGACAAGATTGACCGCCGTGAGGATGTCCGCGACCGGCGTGAGGATGTGCGTGATGCCAGGCACGATGGCGGCAAACGTGACCGGTTGGAAGACAAACGCGACCAAGCCGAAGACCGCAAGGATCGGCGCGAGGATGTCCGCGATAAAAGCGAAGATCGCCGCGACCGGGCGGAAAATGTAAAAGACCGCCGCGAAAATGTGCGGGATCGCCGCGAAAACCGCCGGGATCGCAAACACTGACCTTTTTTAGCGACCAGCCACTCGAAGCCCCCGCTTTTCCAAGCAGGGGTTTTGCATTTTCCGGAGATACTATTTTTTGGTGGCGTATTTTGTCTTGAAATTTTGAAACAGGATCGGAAAAGCCGCAATCTGCTGCCTGTTAAACAAGTTGAAAACCGCCAAGTGTTTTGTTCACCACCCGTAAGCAATGGCATGGAAATACATGATCTTTTGAAAAACAACCTGCAAAAATACGTGTCGCTTTCCGAGCCGGATTCGGAGCGATTGTGTTCGAAATTAATCGTCAGGCAGCTCAAACGAAAGGAGTTGTTTTGCCGGGAGGGACAGGTTTGCAAGTCGGTCGCGTTTGTCAACAAGGGTTGTTTGCGCTATTTCTACCTGAATGGAGGCGAGGAGCAAACCGGACAGTTTTTCTTTGAAAACGGCTGGTATACCGATTATGAGAGTTTTTTGACCGGTTATCCGTCCAAGCAAAACATTCAGGCATTGGAACCGACCGAGCTGTTATTATTGTTCAAAAAAGACCTTTACGAACTCTACGAAAGCATTCCCGCATTTGAGCGTTTTGGGCGCGTAATGGCTGAAAATGCCTATCTGGGCAGCCGTAAAAACAACGTCGCATTGCTCACCCTCAGCCCGGAAAAGAGGTATTTGCAGCTCATTGCCGAAAGACCCAAACTCATTGAACGGATTCCGCTCAAATACATTGCCTCCTATCTGGGCATCAAACCCGAAAGCCTGAGCCGCATTAGGAAACGCCTTTTCGACAGCCGCCAAAACTCTTAACCCAAGTCAATTTTTATTTCCTCCCGAAGCCGGAATTTTGTGCCGTTCAATTGATTCACTCATTTAAAAACGGCACAAAAATGAAAAAGACACTTCTGGCTATCGGCGCATTGCTTTGCTTGCAATTCAGTGGCAATGCCCAAGATTCTAAAATACCCGTTTATGCCAATGTGGCGTTAGGCTACGGCAACACTTTCTTTTACGGTACGCTTGCCGACAAGGAAACCGTACGGGAAACGATGGTCGTGGTTTTGGCCGGAACCAAGGCTTCACACTTTCCACGTTTTTTTACGTTTCGCCCCAAAGTTGGAAAGGTTTGGGCATTGGCAGCGGCGTAAAAGGTTTTTTTGCCACGCCCAACAACGGCGGAAACAACGAAACGTATTTGTTCAATTACTACCACGTGGGTCTCGGACTGAAATACCATCCCTTTTCCCGCACATTCAACAAAGGCTTTTGTGTGAAATCCAATTTCGGGTTCGGACAAATGACCGAGAAAACGAGATTTAACAGCACAAAAACGTACGAACACCAATTTGCCATCGGTACTACGTTGCTGGGCGGCATTGGATATTCACTTCCGCTCAATAAGGGAAAATTGGCTCTCACTATTGATTTGGAGGCCGAATATTCAAACCGACGTGGCGACGTGACGGGCAAAGGGGAAGACCAGCGTTTCCAAAACAGCCACGTAAGCATGAATTTTGGTTTCGGATTCTGACCCGTAAAGCCCCTGCTCAAACGAAAAACAGGCGTGTTATTTTCACTTTGGTCTTGGCCGGGGTTTTATTGGCCATCATTCCCATTGCCGGGAAAACACCTTACAATTTCCGGATATACTCAGGCAACCCGCGCAAAAAGCGCTTTTCAAGCGTTTTAAAACCGCGCAGGCCGACTGTCAATGCCCGGCACGACCCGCAGACCAAGCCGGACGCGAGATTGAAAGCAGCGCAAATATTCGTAACTTTGGGGAAATTCTGAGAATTGGAAAAACAAAAAACCGCCATTTTTTCAGAAGCATTAGATTCGCAAATGACATTTGACGATTGGATTAAAGACCACGGAGAGTGACCAAAAATACAGTTTAAATTGCGTTTTGTGTGGCATGAAAAGTCCAAAATAGTATCTTTTGAAAAGCCCAAACCCGCCGTAGCCTGTGAAGGCCCCGGCTGACAATCCATGAAAACCAAAGGTTTAGTTACCAACAAAGTGAATATCGTGACGCTGGGCTGCTCGAAGAACCTCGTGGATTCGGAGGAGATTTTCACGCAACTCCGCGCCAACAGCTTCAATGTGACGCACGAGGCCAAAAAGGACGATGCCAACATTGTGATTGTGAACACGTGCGGCTTCATTGACAATGCCAAACAGGAATCCATTGACACGATTCTACGTTACGCCGATGCCAAACAGCACGGCCTGATTGACAAACTGTACGTGACCGGCTGCCTGTCGCACCGCTACCGCGACGATTTGGAACGCGAAATCCCGACGGTGGATGCCTATTTCGGCACCAACGAACTGCCGCGCCTGCTCAAAACCCTGAAAGCCGATTACAAGCACGAACTCGTGGGCGAGCGGCTGATTACCACGCCCGCCCACTTCGCGTATTTGAAAATTGCGGAGGGTTGCGACCGGCCCTGTTCGTTTTGCGCCATTCCGCTCATGCGCGGCGGCCACGTTTCCAAATCCATTGAACAAGTGGTGCTGGAAGCCAAAAACCTGGTGAAAAAAGGAACCAAGGAACTGATCCTGATTGCGCAGGACTTGACGTATTACGGCCTGGACTTGTACCGCAAACGCCGCTTGGATGATCTTTTGCGTGCCCTTTCAGATGTGGAGGGCTTGGAATGGATCAGGTTGCAGTATGCGTATCCGTCGGGCTTTCCAATGGAAATCTTGGATGTGATGGCCCAGCGCGGCAACATCTGCAACTACTTGGATATGCCACTGCAACACGGCTCCGACCGGATCTTGAAACTGATGCGGCGCGGCATCACGCGCGAAAAAACCGAAGCTTTGATTGCCCAAATCCGCAACAAAGTGCCGGGCATTGCCCTGCGGACCACGCTGATAGCCGGGCATCCGGGCGAAACGGAAGCGGATTTTGAGGAAATGCACCGCTTTGTGGAAACCATGCGGTTCGACAGATTAGGCGTGTTTACTTATTCGCACGAGGAAAACACGCACGCCCACACCATGCCCGACGATGTGCCCGACGACACCAAGCAGGAACGCGCCGATGAAATCATGCAGTTGCAGCAGGGCATCTCGCAGGAACTGAACCAAGGTAAAATCGGTGGGACGTTCAAAGTGCTGTTCGACCGCAAGGAAAACGGCTATTTTGTGGGCCGCACCGAGTTCGACTCGCCGGAGGTGGACAATGAAGTGCTGGTGGAGGCAACCAACGAAACGTACATCCGGCAAGGCGATTTTGCAATGGTACACATCACCGATGCCACCGAATTTGACCTGTACGGGACGCTTGCCTGAGCCGCAAACCCACGGCGGGTTTGGGCTTTCCAGAACATACTATTTTGGGCAGCGTCGGAGCCGTTGAAACGGCTGAAAAACCTCACTGTAACATGAACCGTACGGGAATGGTGTAACCGACCTCAATCGGAACATCGTCGCGCAGGCCGGGAATCCATTTGGGCATCATCGCCACCACGCGCAGGGCTTCCTTGTCGCACTCCTTGTCCAATCCGCTCACCACTTTGGGCGTGCCGAGGCTGCCGTCCTTTTTAATCATCACTTTCACGAACACCTCGCCTTCCAATCCGGCTTCCTTGGCTTTGGGCGGATATTGGAGGTTCTGGGCGATGAATTCGTGCATTTTCTTCTCGCTGCCCGGAAATTTGGGAGGCTGGTAGCCTTGCACCTTTATTTTACCTTGCACCTTAACAGAATCGTTGGCAACCGTTGGCACGCTGGCGGCGGGGTCAAGTTTGGCCTTGGGTTTTGCCGCCGCGTGGGTGGTTTTTCCGTGCTGCGCCTGGCTGATGACAGGGATGGCGGCAAAAAACATGAAAACAAAAAATAGCTTTTGCATGGAGTTGGATGGAGTTGGTGTACGC
>JAYWIH010000099.1:0-12136 GCA_043789005.1 Sphingobacteriales bacterium | reverse complement strand
TCGATTTATATTTCCTAATCGGATTAGGTAGGATTTAGCACCTTTCCTTGCGGTAGGTTGCCAGACGTTCGCCGAGCCTATTCTCTCCCGTCTTCTGTATAAACCAATCACGTTTGCGCGTAACTGACTTGCAGGGCAACAAATGTAGGGCGCGTTTCGGGAAATCCAATAACCTGCCGCCGTTTTTTGTGATGTACGCGGATTTGTGTGTTCTTTGCGTTGTTCCGATTTCAAAACAGTATGTTTCCAAAAGCCCAAACCTGCCTTGCTTTCCTGTTTCTGCTGTCCGTTTCCTTTCAGGATGCGCCGAAACTCAGGAAAGTGAAACTCACCGACCGGGTTACGGTTTCGTTGCCGCAAGACTTCCAGCCGATGACCGACGATGAGATTGCCGCCCGCTATTTTGTGGCGCGCAAACCCACGGCCAGCTACACGGGAACCGACAAGGTGGCCGATTTTACGTTGAACCAGACGCGCACGCCCGGCCGGATGCAGGATTTACCGCTGCTCCGGGATTTTTTCAAGTCGGGGATTTTGTCGTCCTATACCAAGGTGAATTTCTTGCAGGAGGGCGTGGTCAAAATCAACGAACGCGATTTTGCCGTGCTCGAATTTACCGCCGAACTCCGCGACGACGACAAGAACTCGGCCAACCGGGGCGTTACGCGGCAGTATTCTTATTTGCTCTACACCATTCTGGCGGCCAAAGTAAATGTGTTTGCCTTCAATTGCCCCGTTCAGGTACAACCCCGCTGGCAGCCAGTGGCCAAGGCGGTGATGAATTCGATAAGGATATCGGGCCGGGTGGAGGAAAAGAAAAAATGAGGGAATCCACGTCCGTAGAGACGTTGCACGCAACGTCTTTGTTTCCAGTAAAAATGTGCCTTGCACAAACGTTGACATCAGCGGCAATGCACCTGTGGAAAAACCCTGAAAATACTGTATAGGAGACGTTGCGTGCAACGTCTCTACAAAACACCGCAATTCCGCATTCCAAACTCGGCAATCCGCATTCAAAAAACAGTATCCTTTCAAAAGCCCAAACCCGCCTTCCCAAATCAAATACCTATGCTGCGCATCCAAGCCTTTACTTTCAATCCGATTCAGGAAAACACGTACGTTCTCTATGACGAAACCAAGCAGTGCGTCGTCGTTGATCCCGGTTGCTACGGGCGGAGCGAGCAGGACACGCTCAGAAACTTCATCATGGACAACCAACTGGAAGTCAAGGCTTTGCTCAACACGCACGGCCACGTTGACCACGTGCTCGGCAATGCGTTTGTGAAGCGGACGTTTAAAGTGCCGCTGCACATCCACCCGCTCGACGAGGCAACTTTGCGGGCCGTGCCTGCATACGCCCAAGCCTACGGTTTTCCGCTGTACGAACCCGCCGAACCGGATGGTTTTTTCAACGAGGGCGAGGTAATTGCGTTTGGCAATACCGAGTTGAAAGTGCTTTTCCTGCCCGGCCACGCACCGGGGCACGTGGGTTTCCTCTCCGAAAAAGATACTATTCTGGTCAGCGGCGATGTGCTGTTCAGGCGCAGCATTGGCCGCACCGACCTGCCTGGCGGCGACTTCGACACGCTGGTGCGCAGCATCCGCGAAAAGGTTTTCACGCTCGACAATGACGTGAAAGTCTATCCCGGCCACGGCCCTATCACTACCGTTGGCGAGGAGAAAAACGGCAATCCGTTTTTGGGATAGGATGCCTGCACAATCGGCCTTGCCCGGAGGTCAATTCCCGATCAGGCGCACAAGGGGAATAT
This sequence comes from Sphingobacteriales bacterium, assembly GCA_043789005.1. GTDB lineage: Bacteria > Bacteroidota > Bacteroidia > Cytophagales > 172606-1 > Xanthocytophaga. The sequence goes on along the minus strand of JAYWIH010000099.1, from coordinate 10,367 downwards.
TCAATCCGCTGCTTATTTTTTTGATCATGGACAAGGTGAGTTCCCGCTTGCGGTTCATGACCTTTGAAACCTGCGTCTTGTCGCCGATGTAAGGAATTAAGTCGGTTTGCGACAAACTGTGCTGTTTCATCTTGCTCTTGAGGTAAGCCACCGGATCAGATGCCGACATCGGATATTGGACTGCCTCATACGCCTCAGCCAGCGTGGCGAGCAAATCCAATTCGTCACCTTCCGGCGTGTCGGTTTTCGGGCTTTCCTGCAAAAGCGCGTATATCCGCTCCAATGCGTCCTCGTACTGCTCCTCGGTTCGGATTACTTTTGTCATGGTAGTTGTGAAGTTAAGGCTGATTGTCATTTTTCTTGTAGGCTGCATTTTTTGCGTCTACTTCGTTACAAACAGTCCAGCTTAAATCTGCCGAGATTTCAGGAGAAAGCCCAAACCGATTTTCACCTCCGCCGCGCTACCACCTGCAAGCCCGGCGACTGGGCAATGCCCACATCGCGCACCACAATTTGGTTGCTGCCAGCACGCCACACCACCGATTTCTTGCCTTTCGTGGCCGGACTGCCGAAGCGTTCAGTGAAATAGCCCGTCAGCTCAGCCATCAGGCTATCCGAAGCGGCCACCGTGTTCAGGTAGGTGTCCAGCACCAGACTGTCGGTGCGGCGGGTGTTGGCGTTAAAGAAATAACGGATGTCGAACACCTCAGTATTGTACGGGTTTTCCAGAAAATACCCCTTGTAATGCGTGCTGTCTTCGTGCAGCACCGCCGTTTCGCGGCGCATGGCCGAGTCGAGCAACGTGCCGGGTGTGAAGCCGCGCACCAAGCCGCTATCGGTGCGGATAATGCGCTGCAACCGGCCGCTGAACGTGCCGAGCAATGTGGGGGCGGCTTTGGCTACGGCGGCAAGGCTGTCGGGTGCGGGGACGGCAAGGGTTTGTTCGTGTGTTTGCGCATTGTCGCACGCCCACAGGCAGCAGGCCAGCAGGATGCAGGGGCAAATGAGGTTCGTTTTCACAAGGGTCAAGGTCAAGGTGGGCAGCACAAGGATGAACCGGAGTTCGGGTTGTTGGAACGGTACTGTTTTGTTCGGCAAGTTATTCAAATATCGCTGGCAAAGTTGAAGAAAACGCCCCGGTCGCCCTGCCGGTTCACGGCGTAGTTCAGGCGCAAGACCACATTGTAAAACGTGACCACATCCACGCCCGCGCCGGTGCTAAACAGCCAAGTGTTGGCCAGGCGGCTGTTGCCTGGATTGCGCATCGGGTCATACACGTAGCCGTAATCGCTGAAAACGCAGACGTAAACAGCCACCGGAACCGTCTGGAACTGGCGCAGCGGCACTAGTTGCGGAAGGGCGAATTCGGCGGAGAAAAGTTCGCGCTTGAATGTAGTCTTGAGCAGGGCGAAGTGCTGCCCGTCAATCAGATAGTTTTCGTAGCCGCGCAGGTATTCCAAGCCGAAACCCAAGGCGCGGTACTCGTTGTAAGGCTGGCGGGCGGGCGAAGTAGCCATTGCCCGCACGTTGAAATTCCAGAAATATTTTTCCCCGACCTGGCCGAACAACGCGAAATTGGCACGCACAATGGTTTTGCCCACGCCGTCGCCGGGCAGCAGGCCAAGCCGCTCTACTTCCGCCGCCGCATACCGCCCCCGCAGCGGATACGCCATCTGGTCGCGCCGGTCATGGACAAACTCGTACGACAGGTAACCATACTGCTGCCGGGTGCGTCCATCCAGAAAATAACCCGGATTAAGCCGCGCAATGGTGTCCGAAATGCGGTTGTAATGGAACCGGCCTTCCACACGGTGCTGGTTGTAAAACCGGTTGCGGCGCGTGAACCGGACGGACGCATAAAACCGTTCGCGCAGCAAGTCGCTGGCATTCAAGAACCTGAGCTTGTTGTTTTCGGTTCGGTAGGCCACATTGTTGTTGGTGGCGTACGAAACCGCCAAGGCCAGCCCGTTTTTCTGGGCCTTGTCCAGATACCGGAAATCATAACCCAAGTCGAAGCGGCGCGTGAAGCCGAACTGCGCGGTGGCTTGGAGTTGGTCTCCCCGGCCAAACATATTCTTGTGCGCCACGCGAAGCCCGTAATTGGTACGCCGCAAGTCGCGCCCCCGCTCATTCCACCACTCGTTGAAATTGCGGTCGCCCAGCTCAAAGATGACTATCGGAAAAACGTACCAACGCTCCGTGACCTGAATCACGAGGTCAATGTTGCCGTATTCGTTGGGCAGCAGCACCAATTCGACGCTGTTGAACAGGTTGGTATTGAAAATCTTGTTTTTGTTGCGTTTCAGCGCGTCGTTGATCAGCGTGCCCGGCAGCGTGTCGCCCGGCGTAATGTCGAGTTCGCGCATGATTAGCGCGGGCCGGGTTTTGCGGTTTCCCTCTATCCTGATACCGTGGATGATCAGGTAAGAATCGGGTGGCGAAACGGAGACACAATCCCGGATGGGCGGCGGAAAGAAACTGAACCAGATACTGACGAGGCAGGCGAGCATGGGCGGGCGGCAATCATTGCGGTTTTGGGCATATAATATACGAAAAAAACGCGGTTTGTTGTCGGGGCGGGTTTGGGCTTTTTAAAACCTGCCTGCCGGACAGGCAGGGATACTGTTTTGCGGAAAGGGTAGCTGGACTTTTCAAGTCCAGCGGTATGGCTGGTAAACAAAGGCGGGTTTGGGCTTTTTAAAAGATACTATTTTGAAACGTGGCCGGACTTTCCAAGTCCGGCGGTGGGGCACTTTTCCCGATTACAAATCCGCCGCTTCCGCGTTTGGGAGTTTTCGCGCGTCGGAGGCGCGAATCCCTGCCACCCCGATTGCAAATCGGGGCAACCGGGGGGTTGGCGTTATGGAAAGATACTATTTCCACCCGGCTTTATTTGATTTGCGGCTCGCTCACGCCTTCTGCACTTGGTCGCTGGCTTTCATGCGCTTGGCGTTGCGGCCAGCAATGTACAGGATGGCAATGCCCGCCAGCACCGCCGGAATGCTCAGCCACTGGCCCATGTACAGCGGCAAGTCGTTTTCAAAGTCCACTTGCGGCTCCTTCAGGTATTCGTACACAAACCGCAAGCCGAAGCAGACAACCAGAAACAGCCCCAGCAGCAAACCTTGCGGCGTGCGTACCCGGTAGCGGTTCCAGAGGGCAAACAGCAGGAAAAACAGCAGCAGGCACGAGATTGCCTCGTACAGTTGTGACGGGTGGCGCGGAATGCCGTAGGTGCCGATGGCGGCGGTGGTCTCGCCCCTGTCGGTTGAGACCACGGGATTGGGGTTGGTGATGAACAAAAAATGCTCGCGCACTGATGGGCTTTGCTGCAACGAACCGGGCAGGTCTCGCCGGGCAAAACTCACCACATCGTTGCTGGCAAATTCCTTTTGCACGGTTGCCCTCACCAGTAGCGGCACCAGCGTCTGGCCGTTTGCTACGGTATCTTTTTTTGATTCGTCGCGGGTGGTGCGCACTTTGGCTATCTGTTCGGGATAGCGGTTCAGGACGGCTTCGCGGGCGGGGCCGGCAAACACGAATCCCCACGAAACATTGGTGGGCTTGCCGATGATTTCGGAGTTCATCAGATTTCCCAGCCGAATCAGGCAGCCGCACAACGCCACGATGATCACGATGCGGTCGGCGAGCCAGAGGTAGGTTTGGCCTTCGTGTTTCTTTTTGCGCGTGTAAAGCCAGAACGTGAACAGGATGGCGATGGCTGCGCCGTGGCTGGCCAGCCCACCCTCCCATATTTTGAAGATGCGCAGCATATCCGCCGGACTTTTGAAATAGCTTTCCGGTTCGTAGAACAGCACGTGCCCCAGCCGCGCCCCTATCACGGTGGCCAAAACCATGTAAACGGTCAGGGTTTCAACGTCCTGGGCGGGCTTGCCTTCTTTTTTGAAGATGTGGAAAAGAATCTGCTGGCCAATCAGGAAGCCAAGGGCGAAAAACAGGCCGTACCAGCGCGGTTCAAGTTGGAAATCGAGGAACCAGAACTTAACCTGGGTCTTGAACAGTTCGGGCGAAACGTCCCAGAGAACGAATGAAAGCATGGGTGCGGGCGGAAAAGTTGGCGGTTGCAAATGCGTGTCGCCCGCAAAGATAGGAAAGGATTGGCAAACGGCTGAATGGATAAATGGCCCGCCGCCGGGTTTGGCCTTCCGGAAAGATACTATTTCACTTCCTCGTAATCCACGTAATCGCCGCTTTTGGGTTTATTTTGGGGACGTTTCGGCTGGTCGGCGGGCACAAAGTCAATGTCTATCACGCCTTCGTTGCGGCGTGGCTTCTGCTGTGGCGGTTGCTGCTGCCTGCGCTGCTGTTCTTGCATCACGCGCATCCCGTAGGTGCGGAACAGCGTGCGGAACAAAAACCCGACAATCCGCGACAACACGAACAGTATCAGCAAGGTAACGAGAATGAACTTGAACAAGGCGTAAAGGAATTTGGGTTGGACGTATGGTTATGACGAAAAACGCGGCTGGAAATTGTGCCAAAAATAGTATGTTTTAAAAACCCGAAACCTCCAAGGCCGGGTTGCAAATCCCGGACAACGTGGCCATGAAATCATCTCAAATGATACTCATCCTCTAAAAACTTCAACTTTGATGGTATTCCGGCTTGTATCCACTTGAGCATAAAAATATAATTCGAAAGCGATCCTCTGGCATAAGTAAGCGTATTTGCATATTCTCTAATTAGTGCATCATCGTTATTCAGTAAGGCGATTTTTGAATTGCTTGCCAAGAAATCTTTAGATCTTTGGCCCTTGTAATTCATAATATATTGATTATCAAATAGTTTGATTGAGTAATCATTAACCCTTCCCATGCGAACCATCGCAAAATATTCTGCCTGCGACTCAGCTTGTTCACAATCCTCACTGTACGTAATAATGCTGTCAGAAACTGCTTTATTCTTGATCAACCGCAATCCGCCAGAATTTTTTAACTGTATAATGGTTCTTTTGGTAAATATGACAGCACTTCTGGTGTGCATATATTTTAACTGAATGAAATACATAAATCTCAGACTACTATCCGTGTAAGGTCTGTGGTAGATATTTTGCAAAAGGCTGTCAAAAGCAGCGTATTGTTTATTGCAGTAGAGTAGACTGGAGCTGATTTTAGCGGAATCTTCTCTCAGGTCTGCAATCATTGATTCAATGTATTCTTTCTCCGTCTCGCTCTCGATGGTATGATCCAACTGGTACTCAGCTAAAAAACCACAGAACACGGCTAAGAAAAGCATTAAAAATTCCCAGAAATACGATTTCCAGCTTCTGTTTTCCTGGTAATGCACATCGATATTCTCGGCTTTTCGTATTGAATTCACTGCTTCTGTCTCTTGGCTGGAAAGGGTGTCGTTTGAAAGGCTTTCTGATTGCCTGTTTGCCGGACTATTCAAATGTTCTTCGTCTATTTTATGTGCCATTTACCTCTATCAGTTAAACAGTCAGGGCAATCATTTTCGTATGATGCACAACGAACGGGTTAGTGAAGGTCCAGGGGGTGCATTTCAAATTGCAGCATAAAACGTCGTCAAGGACGTTGCCGGAGTTTAAACCTCAACGACGTTTGACTGGGGTATGTTGCGGGTAGCCTCTGCCAGAGTTTCGAGCCTTGGCAAAGGTTTTGCGTAAGTCCCGTATCTTTTACAAACACCAAACCTGCTTGTCGGCTCGAAAATACAATCCCGGAATTTTGGTTTCAGGCTTCAAAAACAGATTTGACTGATTTTCAGACAACCTCTCGGGCAACTGTTGCCCAAAACGCCTTTTTCAATCAAAAGCACAGCCTACCGGCTCAAATACAAGTTCCGTTCGGAATAGATTTTCTGGAACACCTCATCTTCCAAGTCGTCAATGAAATAAATGGCCTCGCCGGTGGATTTCATTTCGGGGCCGAGTTCCTTGTTGACATTCGGGAACTTGTTGAACGAAAACACCGGAATCTTGATGGCGTAGCCTTTTTTGCGCGGGTTAAATTCAAAATCGGTCACCTTTTTCTCGCCCAGCATCACTTTGGTGGCGTAGTTCACGTACGGCTCGTCGTAGGCCTTGCAAATGAACGGAACCGTACGCGAAGCCCGCGGGTTGGCCTCGATAATGTACACGACTTCGTTTTTCACGGCAAATTGGATGTTTATCAGTCCGACGGTGTTCAGGGCCAGCGCAATCTGCTTCGTGTATTTTTCAATCTGCAATATTTCCAGCGCACCCAGATTAAACGGCGGCAGCACCGCATTGGAATCACCGGAGTGGATGCCCGCCGGTTCGATATGCTCCATGATGCCGATGATGTACACGTTTTCGCCATCGCAAATGGCATCGGCCTCGGCCTCGATGGCATTTTCCAGGAAATGGTCGAGCAGCACCTTGTTGTCGGGCATATCCTTGAACAAATTCACCACGTGCGAGGCCAGTTCCTGTTCGTTGATCACGATTTTCATGCCCTGCCCGCCCAGCACGTAACTGGGGCGCACCAGCAGCGGAAAGCCCAACTCGCGCGAGAGTTCCAGCGCGTCGTCGGCGTTCTGCACCGTGCCGAATTTCGGGTACGGGATGTTGATTTCCTTGAGCAGCGTCGAAAAACTGCCCCGGTCTTCGGCCAAGTCCAGCGACTCAAAGTTGGTGCCGATGATTTTTATGCCGTAGCGGTGCAGTTTTTCGGCCAGTTTCAAAGCCGTCTGCCCGCCCAGTTGCACAATCACGCCTTCCGGCTTTTCGTGCTGGATAATGTCGTAGATGTGTTCCCAGAAAACCGGCTCGAAATACAGTTTGTCGGCAATGTCAAAATCGGTGGAAACCGTTTCAGGGTTGCAGTTGATCATGATTGTCTCGTAGCCGCATTCCTTGGCGGCCAGCACGCCGTGCACGCACGAATAGTCGAACTCGATGCCCTGCCCGATTCGGTTGGGGCCGGAGCCAAGCACAACGACCTTTTTCTTGTTTGAAACGACGGATTCGTTGGGTTGAGCGGGTAGGGGCGACCGGCCGGTCGCCCCTACGGGCGGATTGCTGAATGTGGAATAATAATACGGGGTTTTGGCCTCGAATTCGGCGGCGCAGGTGTCCACGCATTTGAATACACGCTTGATTCCCAGTTCGTTGCGTTTGTCATAGACTTCACTTTCGTAGCAGTCCAGCAAGTGCGCAATCTGGCGGTCGGCGTAGCCTTTGCTCTTGGCCTCGAACAGCAGCGCGGGCGAGAGGCTGTCCAGATCGTATTTCTGGATTTCGCGTTCCAATGTTATCAGTTCCTCAATCTGGTGCAAAAACCACGGGTCTATCTTGGTCAGGTTTTGGATGGTCGAGAAGGCGATGCCCATCTTGAACGCGTCGTAGATGTGGAACAGCCGGTTCCAACTCGGGTTGGCCAGGCTGTGCAGCAACTGATCTTGGTCTTTGACCTCGCGGCCATCGGCACCCAAGCCGTTGCGCTTGATTTCCAGCGACTGGCAGGCTTTCTGCAACGCCTCCTGAAAATTCCGCCCGATGCCCATCGCCTCGCCTACCGATTTCATCTGCAAGCCCAAACTGCGGTCGGCACCCTTGAACTTATCGAAGTTCCAGCGCGGCACTTTCACGATCACGTAGTCAATGGCGGGTTCAAAATAGGCCGAAGTGGTTTTGGTGATGGAATTCTTGAGTTCGTCGAGGTTGTAGCCAATGGCGAGTTTGGCCGCGACCTTGGCAATCGGGTAGCCCGTAGCCTTTGATGCCAATGCCGAAGACCTTGACACCCTGGGGTTTATTTCGATGGCGATAATATCATCATTGGCCGGGTTCACGGAAAACTGCACGTTGCAGCCACCCGCAAACTTGCCGATGCCATCCATCATTTTTATGGCGAGGTCGCGCATTTGCTGGTACAGCGTGTCGGGCAGGGTCATGGCCGGGGCAACCGTAATCGAGTCGCCGGTGTGGATGCCCATCGGGTCAAAATTCTCAATCGAGCAGATGATGATGAAATTGCCGTTGTTGTCGCGCAGCAGTTCCAGTTCGTATTCCTTCCAGCCCACAATGCTTTTTTCCACCAGCACCTCATGGATCGGCGAGGCGTGCAGCCCGGCATTGAGGGCATAATCAAACTTTGAGGCATCGTGTACGAAACCGCCGCCCGTGCCGCCCAGCGTGTACGACGGACGGATGACCAGCGGAAAGCCTATTTCCTGCGCAATTTCCTTGCCTTCCAGAAACGAACGCGCCGTGCGGCCCTGGCACACGCCCACGCCCAATTCCATCATTTTCAGCCGGAATTTCTCGCGGTCTTCGGTGGTTTCGATGGCCTTGATGTCCACGCCGATGATTTTCACGCCGTATTTCTGCCAGATGCCCGCCTTTTCGCAGTCAATGGCCAAGTTCAGCGCGGTTTGGCCGCCCATGGTGGGCAGCACCGCGTCAATCTTGTGGCTGTCAAGGATTTGGCGGATGTATTTTTTCTCCAACGGCAACAAGTACACGTGGTCGGCGGTCACCTTGTCGGTCATGATCGTGGCCGGGTTGGAGTTTATCAGCACCACCTCGATGCCTTCCTCGCGCAATGAACGGGCCGCTTGCGAACCGGCGTAGTCAAATTCGCAGGCCTGGCCGATGACGATGGGGCCGGAGCCGATGATGAGGACGGTCTTGATGGAGTGGTCTCTGGGCATTTTTAGGGTGGTTGGGGCAGGTTCAAAATCCGGCAAAGTTAATGCGAAAACGGATACGGGGCGGCAACTTTTTCGCTGGAAAATAGTATCTTCACAAAAGCTCAAACCCGGATCAGCCTGCCTGTCGGCAGACAGGGATTTGCAGGATTAAAGACAGGATGGCGTGTAGAGACAGGGCATGCCCTGTCTCTACCGTGGGCCGCGCCGGTTGTGGCGTTTTTCCCAATCCATGAATCCTGAAAATCCTGATCCAGACAAAATAGTATCTCGCAAAAATGCCAAACCCGCTCCGGCGCAGACAGGCAGGATTTTTTGAAAAAGAAAACCGCCGCCTGGCTCCGCCAAGTGGCAAGTGTCCGGCGGCGAAGCCACGCCGGGCGGCCTCTGGCCGGTATGAAATGAACGGAACATAAAAACCTTGCTTATGTGCGGACGTTATTCCATAATCACTGACGAAGACGCGCTTCTGCGCAACTTCAAGGCCAAGCCGCCGCTTGATTTCCGGCCGCACTACAACGCCGCTCCCGGCCAAAACCTGCCCGTGATTGCCAGCCAGAACCCGGGTCAGGCGCAACTGTTTCGCTGGGGTTTCATCCCGGCGTGGGCCAGGGATGAAAGCACCGGCTACAAGATGATCAACGCCCGCGCCGATGGCATTGCCGAAAAACCCTCGTTCAAGAAAGCCGTGCAGTCGCAGCAGTGCCTGGTGCTGGCCAATAGCTTTTTTGAGTGGCGGCAAAATGGCGCGGACAAAAATAGTATCTCTGGAAAAGGCAAAACCCCCTATCTGATCCGCGTGGCCGGCCAGCCGCTGTTTGCGATGGCGGGCATCTGGAACCGCTGGGTGAACTACGCCACTGGCGAGGAGATTGCGACGTTTGCCATCATCACCACCGAAGCCAACGAACTGATGCACGCCATCCACGACCGGATGCCGGTGATTTTGGACAATGAAAACGCGTTGCGCTGGCTTGACCCTGCTGTACCGCTTGCGCAAAAACTGCAATTGTTGCGCCCCTACGATGCGGCACACATGGAAGCGTTTGAAGTGGGCATGGAAGTGAATAAAACCATCCACAATTATCCGCAACTGCTGGAACCGACGGGCGATGTGCTGCGCCTGCAAACTGGAACGGGTAATTGAGTATTGAGTCTTGGGCTAAGAGTCTTGAGATAAATAGTTGTTTTCCAGTATTTTATGGCGTAACTGCTTGGCATTTTACATTCAAATGTCCTCCTGCAAGGAACTTGTGGCAAGTCTCACGCAAAAACCGGACGTGGCTCTGTTTGGCACAAACTATCCGCCGGGGCGGAGTTCCTTTCAGAAGGACATAACTTTGTTTTGAAAATAGTATCTTTCCGAAAGCCAAAACCTGCTTGTGTTCCTTCTACTTGGCGTGAGTGCAGTAACTCGTTTCAGGTGGTATTTTGTATGGTTGGTAACGCCTTTTGTCTTTTTGATAAAAATTTCAATTCAGTAACATTTCTGCATTAATCAAGATCGCTTGAATAATTTTGTACTTTTGCTTGCAAACCTATGCGTTTTATATGGTCATAACAACAAAAGCGAAACCTATTTCCAAACACAAACATTTGATTATTAGTTTCTTAGTACTTGGGTAAAATTACTTTAGATTAAAATCGGAAAAATTGATTTTCACATTTTTTCCTAAATTAGCTAGAAACCGATTAACTGCATAGAAAAGTGA
>JAYWIH010000098.1:0-12148 GCA_043789005.1 Sphingobacteriales bacterium | reverse complement strand
AGGTATCGGCTACGCCTTGTACAACGCCTTTGGCTCCCACTTTTATTTCGCTAAAAAAAACACGTTTTCGGGTCGGATGCATGTTCCCCTTCGCATCCGGTATCGGGTCTCCGTGCGGGTCGGTGGCCGGATGCCCCAAAAACTTGTCCAGACGTTCAATTAATGTTTCCGATTGGATGTGCTCCAACTGTTCAGCTATATCGTGTACCTCATCCCAGCAGTAATCCAGTTTCTCCACTAAAAATACTTCCCATAACCGGTGTCTCCGCACAATTTCAAGGGCGTAACTCTTTCCCGTTTCAGTCAGGGTTATGTCTTGGTACTTTACATAATGTATCATCTCCTTGTCTGCCAGTTTCCTTAGCATATCACTTACCGAACTCGCTTTTGTCTGCGTCAGTTCGCTGATGGCCGAGGTTGTTGTCTTCACTCGCCGCTCACTTTCCAATTTATGGATGATCTTCAGGTAGTTTTCCTCTGATAGGCTTAACATAACAGCATATATTTTAGGTAAATATAAATATAATCTTCGTACTACAAAAATAATCTAATACATTTAGTAAATCAAAGGAGTAAAAATACTAAATAAATTAGTAAAAACATTCCTTTAGTTTACTAAATATATGAGTATAATATGAGCTATCTAAACTAATATTATTATTATTCAGTATCTCAATGGATGTATCTCCAATATTGGCTGTATTAAAGTCCACATACTGGATTAAATGCGCATAGGCGTCAAATGATTCGCTCCAATAAGTGTTACGGGACATTTGCATCGGGAGCGAGAAAACAGCATACTCGTATACTTTAGTAGGTATGCGGTGGCGGACGGCCTGATTGAGGCGGTAGGGGAGCAGACCGATATCGCAGCACCGGATTTTGTCAAGTATCTGGGAATGAGGAACCAAGACATTGATGCCAATCAAATCAATGAACGCAATATTCTTGCATTCGCTGGCGATGCGCCGCTGCACGGAAGACTGGGCAGCATAACCGATGATGGTCAGATGAAAGCGGCTATCGGTGGCATGAAGCCGCTTGACTAAAGCAATGGCATCAAACACCCCGTACGACTCACTGATAGTGCCTGAATAAAGCAGCCTGTGTCTGCCGCGCCGTGGCCTGACCACCACATCAGTGAGCGGCACAAAACGGTTTTCAATGATGGTGTATTTATGTTTGACGAAAGGAAGCTCATGGGCATACACCCGCTCAGCGAGCCAGTAGCCGTCCACAAAAGAGCTTGTCACAGATTCGACGGCACGAACAAAAAAAGCGAGTGGACGGCGCACGAACAAAGGGTACGTGTTCGCGAACAGGATATTGGCGGCGTAGTTCTCCAGAACATCGTAGAACATTTTTTTGCCGAATAATATTTTGTAGCAAATCGTAACTATCAGTAAATCAGGAGAGTTAACTATAACTGTTTCAGGTTTCAGTTGAAACAGCTTTTTCAGGAAGCGGAGAGGGGAGAGGAAGCGGCGAACCGAAAGCCTGGGGAAGGAAAACACCGGATGGAACGTGATGGTTCCATGGCGAACATTGTTCAGCGAACAAAAACCGACAATATGCACATGGCAAACGTCCAGCGCAGCAATGTGCACGCCCAGCTTTTCGTACATCCGGTGGTCGTCTACGGGACGCAGCACCGAGCCGATGACCAAGTTACGTTTGGGGATGTGTGGCATGGAGTGTATGTTTGTCATGTGGTGTCAATTGTCGGCCAAAGATGATTCGCTTGGCCGGATTGCCAAAACTAAAAACAGTATCTTTCAGATTAGCAAAACCTCCGTTAGCAAATCCGTTGGTAAAACGGAACCTCCCGTTGCAACCTAACAACACTTCACCATAATCCAAACACACATCCGTACATGGAAATCAGAAACATCATTGAAGAAGTCTGGGATAACCGAGACCTGTTGAAAGAGCCAGCAACCGAAACCGCCATCCGCACCGTTATCGAAGAACTGGACAAAGGCATTCGCCGCGTGGCCGAACCGAAGGCGGACGGCACATGGCAGGTGAACGACTGGATCAAGAAAGCGGTGATCCTTTATTTCCCGATCCAACGGATGCGGGTGATGGAAGCCGGAGTCCACGAATACCACGACAAAATGGAACTCAAGAGAGGCTACCGCAAACTGGGCGTGCGGGTGGTGCCGCCCGCCGTGGCGCGCTACGGGGCGTATCTGGCCAAGGGAGTGATTCTGATGCCAAGCTACGTGAACATCGGGGCCTACGTGGACGAAGGAACCATGGTGGATACCTGGGCGACGGTAGGCAGTTGCGCCCAGATCGGCAAGAATGTACACCTGAGCGGCGGCGTGGGCATCGGCGGAGTGCTGGAACCCGTGCAGGCCGCACCCGTCATCATCGAGGATGGCGCGTTCATCGGTTCGCGGTGCATCGTGGTCGAAGGCACGCGGGTGCGCCGCGAGGCTGTGTTGGGTGCCGGTGTAACGCTGACCGGCAGCTCGAAAATAATTGACGTGACCGGCCCGGAACCGGTGGTTTACGTGGGCGAAGTTCCCGAACGCGCCGTGGTCATTCCCGGCAGCTACACCAAACACTTCCCCGCCGGCGACTATCAGGTTCCCTGCGCCCTGATTATCGGGCGGCGCAAGGCAAGTACCGATTTGAAAACCTCGCTCAACGACGCGCTGCGCGAGAACAACGTGACTGCCTGACCGCAAAACAGTATCTTTCAGAAAGGCCAAACCCCGTACGGTGCCGCACGGGGTTTGGCCTTTCGCTACTGCGACCACTCGGTGGGCAGCCTGTCCCAGCGGTGCTGGCGCAATTGCGCGTGCAGGGTCTTATCAAAGCCACGCCCATCGCTGGTGGCAGTATTGGCGCGCACATTGGCCGTTTTGCGCATACCGGGTATGACCGTCCCCACATCCGGATTGTCCAGAATGAAGCGCAAGGCCATTTCCGGCAGGTTCATGTCCGCCGGAACCAGCGGTTTCAGCGCATCGGCGCGCTGCACGCTGGCAGTCAGGTTTTCGGGTACAAAATACGTCGAACGCCAATCGTTTGGCGGGAATACGGTTTCCTTGGTGAGTGTGCCGGTCAGCGTACCCTCGTCGAACGGAACGCGGGCAATCACGCCGATATCCAGTTGGCGGCACAACGGAAACAGTTCATCCTCAGGAGCTTGGTCGAAAATATTATAAATCACCTGTACCGCGTCAATCAGGCCGGTGCGCAGCGTGTCCAAGCAGTTTTCGGGTTCCCAGCGGTTCACACTGATGCCCCATGCCGCCACTTTGCCTTCGCGCGTCAGTTTCTGCACGGCTTCCTTCCACTCATCATGGTTGGCCCAGCCATCTTCCCACACATGGAATTGCTGCAAGTCAATCTGCTCCACACCCAGGTTTTTCAGGCTTTTCTCGGTGTACTCCACAATGTACGGAGCCGGAAACACATCTGAAATGGCGAAATCCGGTTTGGAAGGCCATTTGCGGTTCATGGGCGGAATCTTGGTGGCCGCGTAGAGTTTCCTGTCGGGAAATTCCTTCAGCAGTTTGCCCAGGATGGTTTCGCTCAAGCCACTGCCATAACCCAAGGCCGTGTCAAAGAAATTGCAGCCCAGTTCCACTGAAAGGCGCAAGGCATCGTCCACTTCGGCCTTGTCCGAGCCGGTCCAGCCCGCCAAGCCCCACATTCCGTAACCGATTTCACTTACCTGCCAGCCAAGCCGGCCAAATTTCCTGTGTTTCATATGATTCAAATGGTTGAGTTTCAACTTTCCCAAACATACTGTTTTTGCCTGTCTGCACCAAAACCGCCCAGACAATGCCAGACGCAAACCGTTTCCCGATATATCTTTACACAGGCATCCACCCGCAGGCATCCACGTATTTTCCTCCCATTTCTATTATGAAAGCAAATGTATTTTCCAAGGTTCTGGTTTTCCTTTCAGTTGTCGTTTACCCGGCCGCCCAAGCCCAAGGGTTTCGTGTTCAAGGCACGGAGGTGCTCGACCCCGGAGGCAAGCCGTTCATCGTCAAGGGCGTGAACGTGAATGGCCCGCATTGGCCCTGGAGCCGCCCCACCGCGCCGGATGCGGACTTGATTGCCGACACTTGGAAATTCAACACCGTCCGCATCAACTGCGTCCCCAGTTTGGCCGCCAACGGCTGCTGCGTGAGCAATAATACTAATTTGGATCAGATTGTGACCGCCTTCACTTCGCGCAAGGTGGTTGCCATGCTCGAAAACCACGATTTCACGTGTACCTATCCGGATGCGACCCAATTAGCCACCTTGAAAAGCTGGTGGGTGGATTTGGCCATCCGGTACAAAAACAATCCTTATGTGTGGTTCAACATCCTGAATGAACCGGGCGGTGGCGATACGGTGGATGAGCGATGGAAGACCGTGCATGAGGAAGTGGTCAAGGCCATCCGGCTCACCGGAGCCAACAACATCATTGTACTGGATGGGTTTGCCTGCGGCCAAGAAAAGGGTTTTTCCAAAGGCGAAAGCGGCAGCGGAATACTCAGCTACGGGCCTTATCTGGCACAAACCTACGTTAACATCACTTTTTCGCTCCATCTGTACGGAGAATGGATCTATGGGAGGCAACGCCTGTCCAACTACTTGGATGCGGTGCGCGCCAAGGGTCTTTCCATCCACATCGGCGAATACGGCACGGCGGTTGATTATTCAAAGGCGGTGGCAGCCGACGTGCTGCACGTGTGCCTGCAAAAAAACGTGGGGCGCATGGCATGGCAGTGGACGGGTGTGGATGTCCATCGCCTGACGCAGAATTCCGGCGGCTTCGCCATTGACCGCACCGACGGCGGCAAACCGGGCAACCTGTCGTTTGCGGGCAACCTGATTTGGAAGGACAACCGCAACGAACTGACCGCTGGCTCGCCCGATTTCAACGTGCCGGCCCCGTGGCTGCTGAACGGGGGTTTTGAGGATGGCGATTTTCCGGACGGCTGGCAGAATTTCGGCGGCTCGGCAGCCGAAACGGCAGCGGCAAATGTAAGGTCGGGCCGTCGTTCGCTGCGCGTAAACGCGGGCAGTGCCAGCGGAGCAGGACAAGCCCTTTACCTGCTGGCCGACACCACGTATATCCTGACCGCCTGGGGCAGGAATGCGGCGGTACCCGCCGCCGCCTCATCAATGGGCCTCAACATCAAGGCCGCCGGCAAGACCGACCGGACAGTGTCAGTTAATTTCAATGAAACGGCTTTCACACAAAAATCCTTGCGGTTCCGTACGCCTGCACAGCCCACCGAAACTTACCTCTTCATCTATAAGAATGATGCCGGTGCGGTTTTTTACGTGGATGATGTTGACGTGCAACTTGAGAGTATGGTGACGGCCGTGGAATTGCCAGCCATGGGGCAGGCCTTGGATATGTATCCCAATCCGTGCGACGGCACGCTCACCATCGCTTTCCGCCAGCCAACCTTCCATCAGGCCGTACGGGAGGTGAACGTCAGCGACTTGGCCGGGCGTGGTTTTGCCACTGTTCCGTTCAGGCATTGGGAAAAAGGCATCACACTTGACACACGGATGCTGGAAAACGGCTTTTACTTACTCAGAATCAAACTCAACGACCGGTGGCATACCGCCAAACTGTTGGTGCAGCGGTAACCGGCCATACTCTCCGCCTCATGCACCGTTTGGTTTTGCAAACCTTCCGGCCACGGTCAACTCCTTGGTTTCCTTTGACCAAACGTAAAACCCACCGCCCGATTTCGCCCCCAGATGCCCGGCCTGCACCATGTTCACCAGCAGCGGGCAAGGCGCGTACTTGGGGTTGCCAAAACCGTCTTGCAGCACCCGCATGATGGCCAAGCACACGTCCAATCCGATGAAATCGGCCAGTTGCAGCGGCCCCATCGGGTGCGCCATACCCAGTTTCATCACCGTGTCAATCTCTTCCACGCCCGCCACGCCCTCAAACAGCGTCGCGATTGCCTCGTTGATCATGGGCATCAGGATGCGGTTGGAAACAAAACCCGGATAGTCGTTCACTTCAACCGGCACCTTACCCAAAGCCTTGGAAAGTGCCATGACCGAGGCGGTTACGGCAGTGGTGGTGGCGTAGCCCCGAATCACTTCCACGAGTTTCATCACCGGCACGGGGTTCATGAAGTGCATCCCGATCACTTGGCCGGGCCGCTGCGTGGCCGCGCCGAGCCGGGTGATGGAAATGGACGACGTATTGGAAGCCAAAATGGTTTCCGGACGGCAAGCCGCATCCAACTCCTGGAAAATCCGCAGTTTGACTTCCAGGTTTTCCGACGCGGCCTCGATCACCAAATCCGCTTGGCGCACGCCTTCGGCCACCGATGTGTGGGTTTGGATGTTTTGCAGGATACTATTCTTGTCGGCTTCGCCGATGGTTTCCTTTTTGATCTGCCGGTCCAAGTTGCCGCTGATGGTTTTCAAACCACGCTGCAAAGCGGCTTCGGAAACATCAATGAGGGAAACCAAGTAGCCTTTCTGGGCAAATGCGTGGGCGATGCCGTTGCCCATGGTGCCGCTGCCGATGACTGAGATGTATTGCATGGATTTGGGATTGCGGGGGTTTGGGCTTCAAAAAAGATACTATTTTCCGGGGATTGCAAATAAAAAAAGCCCCATTGCGGGGCTTTTTTTATTCTTTTACAGTTCGTCCACGCAGGCCAGATATTTCGCCGCCTGCGCCATGGTTGCCTGTTTCTCGGCAGGTTCCATGCTGTCGAGCATCCGGTAGGCCATGCCGATGCGCGGGTTACGGGCCAGCTTGTCGCGGTGGCGTTCGTAGAAATGCCAGTACAGGCTGTTGAACGGACAGGCATTTTCGCCGTGGCGTTTTTGCTTGTCGTAGGCGCAGGTGGCGCAGTAATCACTCATCTTGTCAATGTAATTGGCCGACGACACGTAGGGTTTCGTGCCGATCAGTCCGCCATCGGCAAACTGGCTCATGCCGCGCGTATTCGTGATTTCCACCCACTCGATGGCATCAATGTATATGCCCAGGTACCACGCATCCAGCTCGTCGGGATTGACACCGGCCAGCAACGCGAAATTGCCGGTAACCATGAGCCGCTGGATGTGGTGGGCGTAGGCATCGTCCAGCGATTGGCGCACGGCATGGCGCACGCAGTTCATTTTCGTGTCGCCATTCCAGTAGAAACCTGGCAGGGGGGCGGTGTGGTTCAGGTAGTTTTTCGTGGCGAAGGCGGGCATGGCGTACCAGTACATTCCGCGCATATACTCGCGCCAGCCGATGATTTGCCGCACAAAGCCTTCCACCTGCGGCAAGGAAATCCGATCCGGGTGTGTTCGCCAGCGTTCGATGGCCGCATTGACCACTTCCAACGGGTGCAAGAGCTTGACATTCAGGGCAAAGGACAGCCGTGAATGGTACAGGAATTTGTGGCGCGTAGTCATGGCATCTTGGTACGAACCGAAGTTGGGCAGCAAATGCACCGTGAAATGTTCGAGCACGGCCAACGCTTGGGTTCGCGTGACCGGGTGCGGAAGTTTCTTCGGGTCAATGCCGCCGATGGTTGCAACGCCTTGCCGCCCAAGCATTTGCGTAATGTGCGCCACATCGTTTTCCGGTTCGCAACTGTCGGGCAGGTGGCTGCGGGCGGGCAGTTTCTTGCGGTTCTCGCCGTCAAAATTCCACGTGCCGCCCTCCGGTTTGCCGCCATCCATGAGCAGGCCGTACTTTTGGCGCACGTGCCGGTAAAAGGTTTCCATCAGGAACATCTTTTTGCCCGCAAACAGTTTGCCCACCGCATCGCGCGGCGTGAGAAAATGCTCGCTGTCAACGATTTGCACCGGAACCTGGCAATGTTCAGCTAACGATTTGAACTCCGCATCCAAGCGGTACTCGTCGGGCTGCTGGCATTCAATGCGCTGGAAAAGGGTTTGACCCGCCAGAAACATACTATTTCCGGTGAACGACTGCGTATTGTCGGCATCATCCAAGTGGAAATACCGCACGCGGTGGCCTTTGCCTTGGAGCAACGCGGCAAAATGACGCATGGCCGCGAAAAAAGCCGCCACTTTTTGGATGTGGTGCGCCACATAATCGGTTTCCGAGCGGGTTTCCATCATCACATACAGCACATCGCCACGCACTTCGTTGAACCACGAGTGTTTTTCGTTCAGTTGGTCACCCAGAATCAAGCGCAAAATCATGTTTTCGGGGGAAATCGGACGGAAAATCACTTCCGCACAACTCTGGCAGAGTTGTGCGGAAGCCTGACTAGCATCTTTAAAAATACTATCCTTCAAAACCGCCAAACCTCAGCCGCGTACGGCCTTCATGCCGATTTCAACGATGGGATGCGGGTAGTCAAGCCCCAAGCGAAGGCCGTAATGTTGCAGTTCAGCTTCGGAAAGCAAGTGCGGCGCATGCACCTGCGGGGCCGGAACCGGCGACAATTGCGGGAGCCAGAGCTTCACGTACTGGCCTTTGGCATCGTACATGGAGGCCTGCTTGGCCATGTTGAAATAGCGGTCTTCGCGCGGGTCGTTGCCCACACCGGCCACGTAGTTCCAGTTGCCGTAGTTGCTGGCCGCATCATAATCAAGCAGTTGCGACTCAAACCAAGCGGCTCCCGCCCGCCAGTCCACCCGCAAATCCTTGACCAGAAAGCTCGCCACATTCTGCCGCCCCCGGTTAGACATGAAGCCCGTCTGCCGCAGTTCAACCATGTTCGCGTCCACAAACGGGATGCCCGTTTCGCCGTTGCGCCAGCGTTCAAAATTCTCCGCATTGAACAGCTTTTTCGGTTCCTTCACCGGCAAGTCGCGGATGCCGCCCAACTTGAACAGCGCGTTTCCGTGTTTTTTGGCGATGAAACGGAAATAATCACGCCAGACCAACTCAAATACCAGCCAGTACGTGGAGTCGTTGGAAACCCGCTGACGCTCGTATTGCTTCACCTCGGCATATACTTGGCGCGGCGACACGCAACCCGCTGCCAGCCACGGCGAAAGTTTCGACGAGTAGTCGCCACCCACCAGTCCGTTGCGGGTCTGCTTGTAGTTTTTGAGCAGGTCTTCGTCCCACAGGTAATAGCGCAACCGATCCAGTGCTTCGGTTTCCCCGCCCCGGAAAGGCAACACCGAACGCGAATCGCGCACAGCATTTGGCAGCCCGAAATCGCTGGCCGATGGTATTTTGGCCTCGGTGAGTTCACGCGGCACTTTAATCTTTTGCGGCAAGGCCAGCGGTTCGCGGACTTTCACGTACCGCTCCACCTGCTTGCGGAAATCGGTGAAAACCTCCGGCAGGTTCTTCACCGGAAACGGCAGGTCGTCCAAGTGGTAAAGTGTGTGCCCCCAGAAATACGTCAGCGGTACGCGGTTTTTCCACAGGCCGTGTTCCGTGGCTTCCTCCACTTTCACTTCCTCATCGGTCACTTCCTTCTGGCAGTACACCGCATCGGCCTGGTGTTCGGCGGCCAATTTCGGAATGATTTCCTCCGGGTTGCCGACCCTGACTACCAGTTTGCCGCCCAAAGCGGTGATTTGGTGCGACAAATCGGTCACGCTTTCAATCAGGAATTGCGCACGGAACGCGCCGGTTTTGGGAAACCCGTAGGGCGTGCCGGCAAAACTGCGCGTATCGAAACAGTAGCAGGGAATCACCTCATCGGCCTTGCGGATGGCCGCCGAGAGGGCTTCGTTGTCGTGCAGGCGCAAATCATTGCGGAACCAAACCAGAATTCTTTTCATTGGGATAGCCAATTGTTTTAATTTGAAATTCCGGGGCGGCAATGCAACCGGACAACTGTATGCGACTGACTCAAAACCATCCGTTTGCCCATAAGGTTTTGATATTCTGCGGCGGCCACTTTCACCGGTGGCGGGACGGAATGACAAAAGTTAACTTGCGAATTTATAAATTTATATTTGTAAATATCAAATGAAGTCAACGTCCGGCACTTTTGATTTACATTTCAAAATAGTATCTTTGTAAACCTCGAAACCCCCCTTTCCTTTTTTTCGCATCCGTACCATGAACGACAAGATTAAGGCCATCATCGAAGCCAAGGGACTGACCCCTTCCCGGTTTGCGGACGAGATAGGTGTGCCCCGGCCCATCGTGTCGCACATCTTGGCCGGACGCAACAAGCCCAGCCTGGACATGGTGCAGAAAATCATCCGGCGTTTCCCCGAACTTGGCACCGAATGGATATTGGACGAAAATGCCCTTCCCAACGGAGTGATGGAGGTAAGAAGCGAAATAAACGTGGTCGCATCCAAAAATCCGCCCACCGAGCAGCCACCACGGGCCGAGCAGCGCCGGATGGCGGGCCAGCCCGTGACTGCCAATGCGCCGGTTGCCCTACCGGAAGAAGCCCCCAAACCTGCGGAAATGCCCAAAGCCGTGGAAACCCCGCCACCAATGGCACAGGTATCCAAAAACACCCAACGGGTATTCGTGTTCTACGCCGACAAGACCTTTGACGAATACAACCCGAGTACGTGATCGCCAAATTATTACATTTGTAAATTTATAAATGTAACTTTCATAAATCCCTACCGGGTTTGGCCTTCCGCCAGCATACTATTTTTCCAGCGTAAATATTTGCCGGTTGCATTTCCCGGCATGAACCCCTATGTTTGCCGACTGATGATGGTGCAGGGAGCTACGGAAGCCCCTGCTTAAAAGGGAAACCGGTAGAAGTCCGGTGCTGTCCCCGCAACTGTACGTTCCATTCAAAGCAATTACCTCCCCATGCCACTGTTCCGGAGCCGTCCGGAATGGGAAGGCCGGTAATTGTGGAACGAGCCAGGAGACCTGCCACCATCAACGTATCTGAACTTTCGGGATGAAAGGTGGCAGATGGCAATTTTCCTTGGCTCGTGCGGACGCATCGGTTTTGCGGCTCGTCCGTTTGCCCATTGCATCAATTTCATTGAGTGCAACCATCAGGATTTTGTTGTCAGGCTATTCTGTTTCCAAAAGGTTCGGCATGAAAGTTTTTACTTTTGCTGCGTATTCTATTGAAAATGAGGCTTTTGATAATATCATTTCTGGTATTTCCCGGCTGTGCGGCTTTCGCCCAGCAACTGGACACCGTGCCCGACAACACCACTCCCAAGAACACACCCAAGCAATACGCCCTGAAGGAAGTGGTTGTGTTTGGCACGCCGCTATCGCGTTACGCGCCGGGCAGCCGCATCACGGTGCTCGACAGCAGCGGGTTGTCGGCGTACAATTCGGCGGCCTTATCAGATGTGTTGCAAAACCAAGTGCCGCTTTACTTCAGAAACTACGGCCAGAACCAACTGAGTTCCGTTGGCTTCCGGGGCACTTCAGCCAACCACACCGCCGTGCTGTGGAACGGCTTCACCCTCAATTCGCCCACCTTCGGCAGCAGCGACTTTTCGGTGCTGCCCGCCTTTGGCTTCGACCAAGTGGAAATCCAGCACGGCGGTTCGGCGGCCACGTGGGGAAGCGGGGCCATCGGCGGCAGTGTGCTGCTCAGTTCGCGTCCAGTATTTGGCGGCGGCTGGCAAGTGAGTGCCCAGACGGAAACCAGCCGCTTCGGCACAGGCGATTTTTCGCTCAGTCCGATGAAAGCCAGCTATTTATCCAACCAAGTCCGAACCCGTTACGGCCACGAGAATTTACATTTCTCAACCAGTGCCTGGCAGAACCACGCCGAAAACAACTTCCCGTACCGCAATACCGCCGCGTTCGGCAACCCGCAGGTGCGCCAGCCGAACGCCGCTTTCCGGCAGTGGGGCCTGACGCAGGATGCGGACTGGAAATTTGCCCGGCGCGGCCTGCTCTCGGCCCGCCTCTGGCACACGCACACCTACCGGCAGGCGCAGCCCTCCATGCTGGAAGCCAACCAGGGCAACTACCGCGCCGACGGTTCGTTCCGGGCCATGCTTTCGGGCAGCTACCATACCCGGCTGGGCGAGACAACCCTGAAAACCGCCTTTTTCCGCGATGCGCTGGATTGGAACGGAGCCAGATCGCCGGTGCGCACCACGCAGGCGCAACTGCTGCACGAAAAGGTTTTCTCGCCGAAATTGTCCGTGAAGGCCGGAGCCGAAGTGCAGTTTTTCCGGGCCGACATTGCCGACAACTACCGCCGCCGCGAAACCCGGCAGTCGGTTTTCGTGCTTTCGGCCTTCCGCCCGTGGGAGCGGCTCA
>JAYWIH010000097.1:0-3374 GCA_043789005.1 Sphingobacteriales bacterium | reverse complement strand
GCTGAGAGGGGTGAAAAAAAGGGAGCCTCTGCTCCCCTCTCAGCAGGAGAGGGGCCGGGGGTGAGGTTATTGTGAAACTCCTGAATCTGCCGCTACCTTGCCGCCCGCCCAAACCACTTGCAAAACGGATACAGCACCCCCAAAATGCAAAACCACGTAAGCCAGACCCGCGCCAGGTTGTAGCCGAAGCCGCGCGGCAACCCGCCGCGTCCGTTGGCCAAGTCGAAATCGTGCCAGCGGTAGCCCGCCGAAAAGGCGGTGACCCAAGCCAGCAGTTGCGTGCAAACCAGCATTGCCAAGAAAAAAACCACCGGAAACCGCCCGAAAACCAGCATCACCTTACGGAAATCGTGCTTGCGCCGCATATAGGCCATGTACGCGTCAGGAGCGAGCAGCAGGCGGCCTTGCAGGGCAAACCCCGCCAGCCAACCCGACAGAAACGCGAAGCCGCCCACCACCAAAACCACGGCTGGCAGGCCGGGGGAAAATAGTATCTCCGGGAAAACCAAAACCCCGCCCGTCAGGAAAACCCCGAAAGTGGCGGGTAAAATGGCATAATGCCCCACCGGGAAATGGTGCTTTTTCAGCAGGAAAACGTTCATTCCTTCGGCCACCATCAGCCCCAGAAAACCAACGGCAGCCAAGGCCCGCGTCAATGCCAGCACGAAAAGGTAACCGGAATTGACGAACCGCGCCTGGGTGTGAAAGCACAGCAGCACGTAGCCCAGCGCAAGCAGCATCAATGCCGCCCCGCGCAGCATATCCGTTATGGATAATTGCCGCGCAGTTGCGCTGGTATCCGGCTGTTGGGCGACGGGTTTGATGGGATTTTCGATTGGGCGGCTGCGAAAATGGAAAGTCAGGGACGGCGGTTGAGACGGTAGAGGAAAAAACGCGCAGCAAGGCACGACCGGCACACGTTCCAACCCGGCATTCACCGCCGGAAAGCGGGTGTTATTTCGTTTCCGACAGGAGAGCATCCGGAGTTTTCGGCACCTGTCACCTGCCCCGTTTGCCCAGTTCCACCACTTCCATCCGGCTGATTTTCTGTTCGTTGATTTCAAATCGCAGCAACGTGCGCATCTGGTGGAAACCTTCCTGCCCGGCGGCACCAGGATTGAGGTACAGCAGGTTGCCAAGATTCTTGTCTGGCATTACGCGCAGGATGTGCGAATGGCCGCAGATGAAAATGCGCGGCGTGTCGGATTTCAACAGTTTCAGCACTTTCGGGTTGTAGCGTGGCGGATAGCCGCCGATGTGCGTGATCCAGACATACAAGCCTTCGCACACAAACCGCTGGTTTTCAGGATATTGCTGGCGTATTTCCGGGCCATCAATGTTGCCGTGTACCGCCCTCACGGGCTTGAGTGCCTCCAAGTGGCCGATCACTTCCAGGCTGCCGATATCGCCAGCGTGCCATATCTCGTCGCAATCCTTGAAATGTTCCGCAATCCGGCTGTCCCAATGGCTGTGCGTATCCGAAACCAACCCGATTTTCATCGCGAAAGCAAACAATTATCCGCGAGACAAACAACGGTTTGCCGAAAAAAGAGGGGTTTGGCCTTTTCCGGAGATACTATTTTTGCCGGAGTTCCGGCCAATAATCCGTTCAGGCTTGCTTCCAATGGTTGGTATTGACCGCCATTTTTCGTAAATCCGGGCGTTATTCACTGATGGCTCCGC
Source organism: Sphingobacteriales bacterium (assembly GCA_043789005.1). Classification (GTDB taxonomy): domain Bacteria; phylum Bacteroidota; class Bacteroidia; order Cytophagales; family 172606-1; genus Xanthocytophaga. The sequence goes on along the minus strand of JAYWIH010000097.1, from coordinate 1,691 downwards.
TTCCGGAAACCGGTTCGCCGATGCCATCAAAACCTTGCTTTATGCAACGCCGTTCTTTCCTGAAAGCCACCGGCCTCCTCACTACCGGAGCCGCCTTGGCCAAACCAGCCGACCTGTATGCCCACGCCGCCCCGTTGGGGAAAAACGAACGGGTAATCATTCTCGGTGCCGGGATTTCGGGGCTGGCGGCCGCGCACTACCTGCACAAGAAAGGTGTGCCATTCACCGTGCTGGAAGCCCGCCGCCGTGCGGGTGGCCGCATATTCACCCACACCATCGACGAACCCTCCGGCCTGCACGTTGAGCTGGGTGCCGAGTGGGTGGGGGCCTCGCACGGGCGGATGATTTCCTTGTGCAAGGAATTGGGCTTGAACCTGCTGGACCATACATTCCAAGGCTCGGTGCTGCAAAAGGAAACATACCATCCGGCCAATACACTGATCCGAAACCAGGATTGGGAGCACAAATACCAGACCCTGATGGAACGTTTCCGCATGATGGATGAGAAGGAAAAGAAATCGCTGGACAAGATAGACTGGTGGCGATACTTGGTGAAACACGGGATTCCGCAGCGCGAACTCGAATGGCACGAACTCAACGACAGCACTGATTTTGGCGAAAGCATCCGCAATGTGTCGGCTTGTGCGGGCATTGCCGAATACGCCGAGTCAAGCCCGAACAACGAAATGGATTACAAGATTGAGGGCGGCAACTCACAAGTAATCAACAGGTTGATACATGCAATTGGCGCGAATGCCATCCGGCTTGACAAAAAAGTGACCCAAGTAAACCAGACGGGCAGGCAGGTGGAGGTGGTGTGCGAAGACGGGACAAGAATTGCCGGACACCGGGTGGTTTGCACACTTCCGGCGGTGGCCGTATCGGCCATCCAATGGAATCCGGCCCTGCCCGAAGCCAAAACCGAGGCTTTGCAGCAATTGCAATACGCCAGAATCATCAAATCGTCGTTGCTTTTCCGCGAACGGTTCTGGAAAGACGAATCGCTCAGCATTATCAGCGACACACTGCCGCATTATTTTTTCCACACCACCAAAAACCAATCCGGCACCAAAGGGGTACTCACCTCTTACGCGGTCGGCGACAAGGCGTATATTTTTTCAATGCTTGGCAACGGACAGAAAATCAAGCAGATATGCCAGGCACTGAAGCCTGCTTTCGGCGATGTGGAGGCTTACGCCGAAAAAACGGCCTGTTATTATTGGGGCGACGATGCCCACACGCAGGGGGCGTATGCCAATTATGATGTGGGCCAGTGGTACGGCATCCGCGAGGCCATCGCCGAGCCTTTCCGCAACATCCTGTTCGCGGGCGAGCACATTGCCGACTGGCAGGGTTTCATGGAAGGGGCCGCACAAACCGGCCAAGATGCGGCCAAAGCCCTGGCAGGATAGGGATCCGGCAAAATCGCTTTGGCGGTTCCCAAAAGCGGGTTTGGCCTTTTCGGGGGATACTATTTTTGCCGGAGCCGGGCATGGCTGCCCGCAAATGAAAAGCATCCGACCCCTTTGCGGGTGCCGGATGCTTTCCGAATCCTCGGTTAAATCTTGTCAGACACCGCCGGTGAACCACCAGCACGGGCCAACACGCATTTTAGCCGCAGTCGTTTCATTTGAAACGTTCAAACGCCGACACCGGAAAAAGGGTGGTTGGTAGTGTTTGACAAAACTCGT
>JAYWIH010000096.1:0-3382 GCA_043789005.1 Sphingobacteriales bacterium | reverse complement strand
GGTGGTTTTGCCCAGATAGCGGTCGCCGTAGTGCATCAGGAAATCAATGACTTGCGGATCGGTTTCGGGCGTGGGGATGATTTCGAGCAGGCGCAGGTAACGCGGCGGATTGAAAAAGTGCGTGCCGCAGAAATGCTTCCGGAAATCGTCGCTGCGCCCTTCGGCCATCAAATGAATCGGGATGCCCGACGTATTGGACGTGATCAGCGTACCGGGTTTGCGGTGTTTCTCGACTTGTTCGTAAATGATTTTCTTGACTTCCAGCCGTTCCACCACCACTTCAATCACCCAATCGGCGTGGGCGATGTCTTTCATATTATCATCAAAATTACCGAGCGTGATGCGGCTGGCAAACGAGGCGTTGTAGAAAGGCGCGGGACTGGCTTTCAGCGCGGCTTGGAACAGGTCGTTCACGATGCGGTTGCGCACGAGCTTGGCATCCAAGGTCAATCCTTTGGCTTTTTCGGCATCGCTTGGCTCCTTGGGAACCATGTCGAGCAGCGTCACGTCCACCCCAATGTTGGCGAAGTGTGCCGCAATGCGCGAACCCATGATGCCCGCACCCAACACGGCCACGCGCCGGATGGGACGGTTGCGGTGACCGGTTTTCTGGCCGGTGGCTTGTATTTTTTCGGCAGCTAATGTTTCCATAACCAATAAGAGGGAAAAATGAGTTTGGGTATTTTGCGGGTTTGGGTGTTTTGAAAGATACTATTTCAGGATGCGGCCAGGCTAATGCGGTCAACCGGTCAAATCAACTTCGGCCAGCGGCGCGGACGGATAAAACCGCCGGAACTCCACGGTTTTCGTGATTTGCTGCACCACTTCAAAGAAAACGGCCAGTTTGTCGGGCGGGATGTTTTCCCGGATCAAAAAATTGAATTCGCGCACGGTGCGCCGGGCAATCTCACGCTTTTCCTTGCCTTGCCGCGTCAGGAAAATATTGACAAAACGCTTGTCCGCGACACCGGTTTCGCGGTAAATCAAGCCGTCCTCCTCCAATGAACGCAACATCCGCGTCAAACTGCGGCTTTCCAGACCTACCAAAGGGCCGATGTGCGTGGCGGGCGTGCCCTTTTCGGCATCAATGATGAGCAGCACGTGCCCGATGGCCATGGTAAATTCGTGCTGCGCCGCCTCGCCGTTGTACATCCGCGAGATGGCGTGCCAACACGCTTTCACTTGATAATCAACCGTTTCCTCGCGCTTCATCTCGTAAAAATATGTTTCCGGCAAGCCAAAAATCCTGTGCCTGCCTTTGTCATTTATCTTCGGAAGTACAAAAGTAACAAACAATGTTATGCTTGCATACTATTTTAGCCAAGTTCTTTCATATTTTTTATTAAATTCTTGATAATTTTGTAAATATGTTCTTAAATATCTGACATTATTTCAAGGAGGTTTGGACTTTTTAAAGGATACTATTTTGTGCAAGCAAAACACCCGAAGGCAGAATAATCAGGCAACCGTTTGGTTGCCTGTTATGTCGCCACCTGTCATTCCGCGTAAAATTTTTCCGCTCCTTTGGCTGGTTTCCAAGGGGATTTCGGCTCAAAATGCTGCCAGAGCAACCTTGAAACATCGCGCAGCAGTACAAAACCGGCATTGTCGTATTCGTAGCTGATGTCCTGCTGGTTTTTGGTGATGACGCAAAACACGTAGTCACCGGAAGGCGCATTGACCAGCACCACCTCCGACCGCGACCGGTCCACGGCTCCCTGTTTGGACGCAACCTGCACGTGCGGCGGAATTTCGGAAAGTGCCTCGCCATCCCAATAAATATGGGTCAGGTTGCGGTACATTCGGTCGCTGGCCGCCGCACTTACGGCCTTGCCCTCGCGGATGCGCACCAGCAGGCCGGCCATTTCGCGGGGAGTGGTTTGTCCCCAGCCGTAGGTTTTGCGGCTGGCTTCGCGGCCGGGCGTGCGTGAATTAACGCGGGTATGCGGGAATCCATTGGTTTCCAGCCAGTTATTGATATCCGTGCCGCCTCCGGCCAAGCCCTGGCACCAAAGGCTGGCCGTATTGTCGCTGGTGGTGATCATGAGCATCATCATTTTGCTGAGCGAAACTTGCACACTATCGCGGAAAAGCCCCACCAAATCCGACTCGCCCGTGTACAGCAGCGAATCGCGGTAGGTGAGTTGCTTGTGGTAATCCAGCTCGCCGCGTTCCATCTTGTGCAGCAGCCCGATCAGAATCGGCACCTTGACCATGCTGGCCGTCGGGAATACGGTGTCGGCGTTGATTACGGCGGTCTGGCCGGTTTTCAGGTGGCGCACGTAAATCCCGGCTTCGCCCTTGAAACTGCGGGTCAGTTCCTGCAATTTACGCTGCAACACGGCATCGGTTTTTTCCCTGGCGATTTGCGGTTGCACCGTTTGGGCCTGCAAGGCAAATGCGGACAGGAAAAACAAATACAAACAGGCGGGTTTGGGCTTCATGAAAGATACTATTTTGAAATGAGCCTAAAAATAAACAAAGGCGCGTGGAAAACAATGGTTGCCTTCCACGCGCCTTTGTCCGGTACTCCCGAAACCGTTCAGCCCAACCGCTCAAATATCCGCGCCATTGAAACTTCACGCCCGATTTTGCCACGCAACTCATTGATATTCACCCTTTCCTGCGCCGTGGTGTCGCGGTGGCGGATGGTCACGGTTTCGTCTTCCATGGTTTGGTAGTCCACGGCAATGCAAAACGGCGTGCCGATCAAATCCTGGCGCGTGTAGCGTTTGCCAATGGCATCGCGTTCCTCGTAAATCACGTTGAAATCCTGTTTCAGATCGTCGAAAATGGCGCGGGCTTTTTCGGGCAACCCGTCTCTTTTCACCAACGGGAATATTGCCGCTTTCACCGGGGCAATGGCCGGGTGCAGTTTCAGCAAAACGCGCTGCTTGGGTTTGCCATCGGCATCTGTGCCTTCCTCTTCGGTGTAGGCGTTGCACAAAACGGCCAGAAACAGCCGGTCGGCCCCGACGGAAGTTTCGACCACATACGGGATGTAATTGCCGAAAGGCTTGCCGTTTTCATCGAGGTCATTGTCGAAATACTGCTGCTTTTTGCGCGAAAATTCCTGGTGGCTGCGCAAGTCAAAATCGGTGCGCGAGTGGATTCCCTCCATTTCCTTGAAGCCGAACGGAAACTGGAATTCAATGTCCACGGCGGCATCGGCGTAGTGGGCCAGTTTTTCGTGCGTGTGGAATTTCAGTTTTCCGGCGGGCAAACCCACCGCCTCATGCCAGCAGCGGCGCGTGTTTTTCCAGTGTTCGTACCAACCGGCTTGCGTGCCGGGACGGATGAAAAACTGCATTTCCATCTGTTCAAATTCGCGCATCCTGAAAATGAACTGCCGCGCCACAATCTCGTTGCGGAACGCCTTGCC
>JAYWIH010000095.1:0-50169 GCA_043789005.1 Sphingobacteriales bacterium | reverse complement strand
ATGGCCGTGCTGAAAGGCATTTTCCTGTTTTTCATGCGCCAGACGCTCATCGTCATGTCGCGGCTGATTGAATTTGACCTGAAAAACGAGATTTACGCCCATTACCAGACCCTTCCGCTGAGTTTTTACCGCCGCAACAACACCGGCGACCTGATGGCACGCATTTCGGAAGATGTGAGTCGTGTGCGGATGTATCTCGGCCCGGCCATCATGTATGGCCTCAACATGGTGGTGGTGCTGCTGCTGGTGGTGAGCTATATGCTGTCGGTCAATGTCAAGCTCACGCTGTTTATTTTGATGCCGTTTCCGTTTCTGGTGGTAAGCATTTATCTTGTGAATGAGATTGTGGAGAAACGCTCCGAACAGATACAGGCGCAACTCTCGCACCTTTCCACGTTTGTGCAGGAGGCTTTTTCGGGCATCCGGGTACTCAAGTCGTTTGTGCGCGAGGATGATTCGGCCCGGCAGTTCACCCGCGCCGCCGACGAATACCGCAGCCGCTCGCTCAAACTCACCCGCGTGGATGCATTCTTTTACCCGCTCATCATGGCTTTGGTGGGTCTCAGTACGATATTGACGGTGTACGTGGGCGGGCGGGAAGTAATTGCCGGTACGCTGTCGGCGGGCCACATCGCCGAGTTCATCATGTACGTTTACCTGATTACTTGGCCCGTAGCTTCGCTCGGCTGGACTACGAGCATGGTGGTGCGGGCGGCGGCCTCACAGCAGCGCATCAACGAATTCCTGCAAACCAAGACCGACATTGTATCGCTCAAAAACCTTGAAAAACCCCTGGCCGGAAAAATCGGTTTCAACAATGTCCGCTTCACCTATCCCGATTCGGGCATTGTGGCACTCGACGGGGTGACCTTCCAAGTGGCTGCCGGTGAGTCGGTGGCGCTGCTGGGAACCACCGGTTCGGGCAAAAGCACGGTGGCCACGCTGCTGTGCCGGATGTATGACACTACACAAGGGCAGATCACGCTTGACGACATTGACATCCGCGACTACAGCCTGCCCTCGCTGCGCGGCCAGATCGGTTTTGTGCCGCAGGATGTGTTCCTTTTCTCGGATGCCATCCGCAACAACATCCGCTTCGGACTGGACGAAAAACAGGTTTTGGAGGAACAAATAATCCAAGCGGCCAAGGATGCCGACCTGTGGGAAAATATCCGCACCTTTCCCGAAGGACTGGATACGCGGGTGGGTGAGCGGGGCATCACGCTGTCGGGCGGGCAGAAGCAGCGCGTTTCCATTGCCCGCGCCATTGTCCGCGAGCCGCGCATCCTGATTCTCGACGATGCACTTTCTGCAGTGGATACCAAGACCGAAAACGCCATCCTCAACAGCCTCAGCCGCATCATGAAAGGGCGGACTACTGTCATTATCTCGCACCGCGTATCATCCGCCAAACTTGCCGATAAGATTCTGGTGCTGGACGATGGAAAAATCGTGGAGCAAGGCACGCACGAATCGCTGCTGCGGGAAAACGGAATATACCGGGACTTGTATGAAAAGCAGTTGCAGACCGAGGAGGTTTGAAAAAACCCGCCTGCTGCAGCAGGCGGGTTTGGTCTTCTTGAAAGATACTATTTTTTGATAAAGCCGCAACCGAGGTCAGACACTGTGTGTCAGACCGGCAACAGGCGACGGCTTACAGGAAAACCGGCGGGTTTTGCGCAGGCGGAAGCGTGCGCTACCGCCACTCAATCCACGCTGATGGCCACGCTTTTGAGTTGCTGCGTGTATTTGAGGCGGCTCTTGTCAAACGCGGTGAGGTTCATCTCAAAGCGGGGCTTGCCTTTTTCGGTCACAAAATTGACCAGGCTGCCAAAACGGGCAGCTCCTTCCTTGTGCGTGATCACCAAGGTGGATGTGCCCCTGGTTTTTTGGATTACGCCGCTGAGTTCGCTGTAATAATTGGTTGCCAAATACAACACATGGCAATCTTTCTCAATTTCACCTACCCTTGCGTATCTTTTAATCACAATCTTGCGGTTGTTGGCGGTGCGTGCCGCCGCCAGCGACCGAAGTTCCCCTTCAATGTCCGACTCCCCGAACACGCCGATGATGAAATTGCCCTCGCTGTACTCGGATGGCCACTGGATTTCCTTGATGAAATTGTAGATGTACACGCTCTGTATCTTGTAGGTCAGGTTGCCGGGATTGTCGCGCAGGGGCGCATGGGCGAAACAAAATGCGGTGGACAGCAGGATGTATATGCTAAGTATCAGTGTTTTCATTGCTTGCATTGAGTAGTTGTCCGTGTGCAAAACTTCTGTGTGTGAAAGCAAGTGCCTACTTGTTTTCCAGCAGTTTGATTTTGTTTTGGATTTGCTGGAGTTTCTCGGGTTCGTTCAGGTAATGGTAGATGCCACTCAATGCCTTAAGCGAATTGACGTTTTGCGGTGAGAGTTGCGCCGCCTTCTCAATGTACGGCTTGGACTCAAGAATCAGGGTGGATATGTACTCAACCCGCTTGCTGAATTCGGTGATGGTCAGGTCGGCGGCCTTGTCGTTGAGCAATGGCACGGCGCGGTTGTAATACGAAACGCCCAAGTTGTAGTTGGCCATGAAGTTGTCGGGTTCCTTGGCCAGTATCTTTTTGTAGAGTGTCTTTTGCTTTTCAAAGTACACATCCTGCTTGGTGGTGTCCGTTTCGCAGATAGTCCGGTAAATTGTGCCGGCCACCATCATAGCGTCAGTGTCTTGGGGGTTGGCCTTCAGGTAATCCTCTATCATCCGCTCCGCCGTCACATACTTTTTCAGTTGCAGGTACATGTTTATCTCGCTGGTGCGCAGCGTGGCATCGTTCGGAAACACCTTCCGGCCGGCCTCAATGGTCTGCGTGGCTTTGGGCGTGTTTTGTTCGGACAGGTAAATCTGGGTCAAATCGTCATAGAGCAAGGCGCTTTTGTAGCCTTTCTGCAAGGCTTGCTCGTAATACTGCTTGGCTTCCGTTTTTTTGCCCAAAGAATAAGATGCGTAACCGGCATGGTAGAGTGCTTCGGAATAGAATTCGTCGGGCTTGTTTTTGACGCGGAAAGCGATGAATTTCTGCAAGCCGGCCAGCGCCCTTTCAAACTGCTTGGCATTGAGCAGGTCAATGGCCTCGTTGTAGTACGTTCCGTGCAGATAGTCCAGGTCGGTGTTCACGGCAGCGGAGTACGTTTTCTTGGAATCCAGCGTGAGGCTTTTTTGCAGGGCTTCCACGGCAGTTTCGCGGTTTTCGGTGGCCGCCGGATTTTGCTTGTAGAGTTCCTTGAACACAAACCCTTTCAGGTACCAAGTGCGTGCCTCATTTTTGGTGGCATCGTTCTTGGCGGCCAGCTCAATGGCTTCGCGGGCGGATTGTAAATTGTTCTTTTTCAGGTATTCGGCCGTTTTTTCCAGCAGGATTGTCTGGCCGCAAACCGTGCCTCCAAACATAAGGCAGGCACAGGCAATGCAGAGTAGCTTGTAGGGGCTCATTCTCGTCATGGATTGATTTGGAAATGTTCCAATGGATATGATTTTCAAGATGTTACGGACAAATTTGCGAAATAATGGTGCGGAACATTCATTCAAAACCGCCGTTTTTCTACGGTGTAAGATTTTTTGGCTGATTACAAAACACGAAACCCCGCCTTTTGACGGGCGGGGTTTCGTGTTTTGACGGCATACTATTTTTTTACGGGCGGTTGTTCGGCAATTTCTTGGTGTTGATGCTTTCGTTGGGAACAGTAAACGCCGTAACAATGGTAGCAACCATCAACGTGCCGATAATGATGAGCCAAATCATACTATTGGGTGCGGTTTAAACGTGAAATGAACACAAAACATGGGGCAAAATTAACCAAATCCGGGCGGTTGCAAGCGGGTTTGGGCTTTTTCAACGATACTATTTTCTGCCTGCAACCGTACGCATTCATACGGCCTTGCGCATTTATTTCGATGCCAGCAGCATTTCAGCCACCAGACGCGTGGTTTCTTTTAAATAATTGTCGTTTTTCAAATCAAACTGCTTTTTTGGTCTGGTATTTATCGCAGCCATTTCCGTTCCAGTGCCAGCGGGCGAAGCAACATTTATCAGCGGTTTTTCTCCATCCTCGTCGTCGTCAATGTCGGCCAGCAGTTTGCTTTTCTTGTCCGACTCCAAGCGTTCCTTGCGGCGTTTGCTTTCCTGCAACGATATTTGCGTGTTCTCGCGCGATTTTTTGGCTTCGGCTATCTGTAGCTGTAGCTTTTTCAGGTCGGCATCCGAAACCAGGCGTTTCTCGTAGTTCTTGCCCAGCACCGCCACCAGCTTATCGGAAACCGTATTGACGGCCTTGAAACTGGACGAAGTAATCTGATCCCAAGGCAGGGCGTGCGTCTGCGAGCTTTCGCCAAAATCGGCGGCACTGAACACCGACGGCAGTTCCACGTCGGGCGTAACGCCTTTCAGTTGGGTGCTGCTGCCCGTGACGCGGTAAAACTTGGCGATGGTCAGGTTCATCTGCCCCAGCTTGTCGCTGCCCTGGATAAATCGGTTCAAGTCCACTTGGCTCTGTACCGTGCCTTTGCCATACGACTGCTCGCCCACAATCACGCCGCGCTTGTAGTCCTGGATGGCTCCGGCAAAAATCTCCGAAGCCGACGCGCTGAAACGGTTGATGAGCACGGCCAGCGGCCCGGTGTACAGTTGCGAACGGTCGGTGTCCTTGAGCACATCCACCGAGCCGTTACTGTTGCGCACCTGCACCACTGGCCCTTCGGTAATGAACAAGCCCGTCAGGTCAACGGCTTCCGACAGCAGTCCGCCGCCATTGTTGCGCAAGTCAAGCACCAGCGCGTCCATTTTCTGCGCCTGCAACTCCTTGATGATGCGTTTCACGTCGTTGGTGGTGCTTTTGTAGTTGGCATCGCCCTTTTGGCGGCTCTCATAATCGCCATAAAACGCGGGAATCTTGATGATGCCCAAGCGGTAGGGCTTGTTGTTGTGCATCACGGGCACTATTTCGCCCTGCGCCGACGACTCCTCCAGTTTGATTTTGTCGCGCACCAGCCGCAATTCGCGGGGTACGGCGGTGATGTCAGCCTCGGAGGGCAGTATTTGCAGGCGCACCACGGTTCCTTTGGCACCACGGATCAGTTTCACCACTTCGTCGGTGCGCCAGCCAACCACATCCACCATTTTGCCCTCGTCGCCTTGCGCCACGGCCACGATGCGGTCGTTTTTCTTGATTTTTTCACTTTTGAATGCCGGACCGCCCGCAATCACTTCCATCACGGTGGTGTAATCGTTCACTTCGCGCAGCGATGCGCCGATGCCTTCCAAAGCCCGCGCCATGTCGATCTTGAAATTGGCGGAGCGGGCCGGCGACAGGTAACTCGTGTGCGGATCCACATTCTCGGCAAATGAGTTCATGTACGCCTCAAACACATCCTCGCTGGTGGATTGCGACACCGCCTTGTCAATGTTCTTGTAGCGTTCGCCCACCACCTTGGCGATTTCGTCCCACTTCTTGTTGTTGAGTTTCAGGTTCAGGGCCTCGCTTTTGATGCGTTTGCGCCAGATATCGTTTACTTCCTCGGTGTTTTTTGCCCAAGGTGCTTTTTCCCGATCCACGTTGAAGTATTCGTCGGCAGTGAAATCCATTTCCTTGGCCAGCAACTGCGTGATGTAGGCATTGCGTTCGGCGGCGCGGGTCTTGTACACTTGGTATATCTCATAGGCCGGTGCCAGGTTGCCCTCTTTCAGGTCGTTGTCCAACTGGTAGCGGTATTTTTCAAAGCTTTTCACATCCGATGCCAGAAAATACATCCGGCCATAGTCCAGATTCTGGAGGTAGTTGTCGAGCAACTCGGACGACAGCGAGTCGTTGATGGCGGTTTTCTGGTAATGGTACTGCGACAGAATCTGGCCGATGACCACGCTCACCTTACTCTGGTCGCCGGTGGGCACCAAATCGGTTTTGGGCTGGGTATCAAGCGTTTGGGTGTAGATGAAGTTGGCGGCCACCAGCAAGGGCAGCAAAACCAGCAGCGATTTTTTCACAAGCATAAGACAGTGAATGATAACGGTGGATTACAATGAGCAAAAATAGTATGTTTCAAAAAGGCCAAACCCAACCGCTGCGTGGATACCGCCAAGGGCTTGCCCGCTTCCTCAACTAGGTTTCAACCAACATAACGCGAGATGAAACGAAAGAGTTGTGCCTATTTTGGCAAATTATTATGGTGGAGAAGCAAGACCAAGACCCAATGTTAAGGAATATTGCCACGTGCCAAGCATTGCAATTTCCGTGCAAGACCGGAACCAATGTAAGAAAAACGCGTGGCATTTTACAATTGATTGTGCCAAGAAGCCAAAAACGCACTTTCCGGTTCCGGGTTTTCGCGTAACTTCCCGGCTTTCGAGACCAAATATGCCCGAAACAAATATACCGGAAAGCGACTTCTATGTGGTCATTGCCCGCGACGGCACCGACCAGGAAGCCCCGGCCCGCCGCCTGGCTGTCCGCGAAACGCACTTGGCTTTGGCCCGCCGGATGAAAGCCGAAGGCAAGATCATCCACGCCGGAGCCTTGCTTGATGATGACCGCCGCATGACCGGTTCGCTGCTGGTAGTCGCGTTTGCCAGCCGTGCCGAACTGGATGCGTGGCTGGCCGCCGACCCTTACGTGACGGGTGGCGTGTGGCGGCAAATAGAAGTGCGCCTGTTCCAGCCGGCTCCGCTCTGACGCAGAACCCCACCCCCAACCCCTTTGCGGGGATGGGGGGCTGTTTTGGAAAATAGTATCTTTCAAAAAGCCCAAACCTCCGTACCTTTGGCCGGATTTTTAAGGTGGCGGCCCGGCATTTTCCGCCCAAAAAGCCATCCGGACACCAACCGTTCAACCATCCGACCCAGCATTTCGTGAATCCGCAACCGCTTAAAATCCACAATTCCCTCACGCGCAAAAAAGAACTCTTCGAGCCGATCAAGCCGCCGTTCGTGGGCCTGTACGTGTGCGGCCCCACGGTGTATAACTACGTGCATCTGGGCAATGTGCGCACATTCCTTACGTTCGATGTGCTGTACCGCTATTTGTTGCATCTGGGCTACAAGGTGCGCTACGTGCGCAACATTACCGATGTGGGACACTTGGAAAACGATGCCGACGAGGGTGAGGACAAGATTGCCAAACGCGCACGGCTGGAGCAACTGGAGCCGATGGAAATAGTGCAACGCTACACCAACGATTTCCACGACATCCTGAAAAAGGTCAATTTCCTGCCGCCCAGCATCGAGCCATCGGCCACGGGCCACATGGTGGAGCAAATCCAGAGCGTGAAAACCCTGATTGGCAACGGATACGCCTACGAATCAGCCGGTTCGGTGTATTTCGACGTGAAAAAATACAACGAAAAACACCAGAACTACGGTCAGCTTTCGGGCCGCGTGATTGAGGAATTGCTGACCGAAACCCGCGCCTTGGACGGACAAGCCGAAAAGCGCAACCCGCTTGATTTCGCCATCTGGAAAAAAGCATCGCCCGAGCACATCATGCGCTGGCAGTCGCCGTGGAGCGTGGGCTTTCCGGGCTGGCACCTGGAATGCACGTGCATGAGCACCAAGTACTTGGGCGAAACATTTGACATCCACGGCGGCGGCATGGACTTGAAATTCCCGCACCACGAATGCGAGATAGCGCAGGCGGTGGCCATCAACGGCAAGCCGCCCGTAAATTACTGGATGCACGCCAATATGCTGACCGTGAACGGCGAGAAAATGGCGAAATCAAAGGGAAATTCCATCCTGCCCGAAGAGCTTTTCGCGGGCAGCCACGCCCTGATGGACAAGCCTTGCAGCCCCATGACTTTCCGGTTTTTTGCCTTGCAAGCCCAGTACCGCAGCACGCTTGACATCACCAACGAAGCCCTGCAAGCCGCCGGCAAAGGCTACCGCCGCCTGATGAACGGCCTGCGTATCCTGAAAAATAGTATCTTTCCGGAAGACCAAACCCCGGTTGTTGACGAGCAGCAAGTGCAGGAAATCCGGGCCATGCGCCAAGCCTGCTACAATGCCATGAACGACGACCTGAACACCGCCGTCGCGATTGCGCAGCTTTTCAATATGCTCAAGAAAGTACACCAACTGCAACTCGGGCAGTTGCAACCGGCGGCGTTGGGCAGGGAAGGCTTTGCCATGCTGCGCGACACGTTTATTGCGTTTACGGAAGACATACTCGGCCTGCGAGAAGAAAAGCCGGATGCCTTTGAGCCGCTGCTGTACGAACTGCTGAACGTGTACCGCGATGCCAAAGCCGAAAAAAACTACGCCAGGGTGGATGAAATCCGCGCCGAACTCAAGAAAATAGGCGTGGTGGTGAAAGACATGAAAACCGGTATTGACTGGGCGTATGAGGAATGAGCAGGATCAGTGAACGCTGATTGGAACTGTCACGCCCCAAACATTTGGCAGGATTGCTATCTTGCATTGCAAATACAAACGCACCGGTGTAGGTTTGCCCCATGAAAAAGATACTATTTTTTGCGGCCACGCTCCTTTTTTGGTCGTGCGACCGGACAAATACGAGAAGCGGTGAAACCCAAGCCGACAAGCCCGTGGTGGAGTCGGTCATCACTGCGAAAGCACCCGCGTTTTCCGGCGATTCGGCGTACACGTTTGTGGCGCGGCAGGTAGCTTTCGGGCCGCGTGTGCCAAACTCGGCGGCGCACCGCAAATGCGGCGATTACCTGGTGGCCACGCTCAAAAAGTACGGCGGCCAAGTAACCGTGCAGGAGTTTGCGGCCACGGCCTACAACGGAACCCGGTTGCAGGCACGCAACATTATCGCCGCTTTCAATCCGGAAGCGACAAAACGGATTTTGCTGGCCGCCCACTGGGACACGCGCCACGTGGCCGACAAAGACAGCAGCCGCACCAAAGAACCCATTGACGGAGCCAACGACGGGGCCAGCGGCGTGGGCGTGCTGCTGGAAGTGGCCAGAATAGTATCTTCCGGAAACCCCAAACCCAACGTCGGTGTGGACATCATTTTGTTTGACGTGGAGGATTACGGCATTCCCGAATTCGACGACCGCAGCAAATACACTAACCCCGAAAACAACGCGGAGTTTTACTGCCTCGGTTCGCAGCATTGGGGCAAAAACCGGCACAAGCCCGGTTATTCGGCGTATTACGGCATTCTGCTGGACATGGTGGGAGCCAAAAACGCCACTTTTTTCAGGGAGCAAAGTTCATTGGAGTACGCTTCGGGCATCGTGGACAAGGTTTGGAGCGTGGCGCAGGCGTTGGGCTACGGGCAATATTTCCGCAATGAACAGTCGGCCCCCATTACCGACGACCACACGTTTGTGAACACCTACGCCAAGATACCCATGATTGACGTGATTGATTTCACGCCGCAAGGCACGTTTGGCCACTACCACCACACGCATAAAGACAACATGGACATTATTGACAGAAACACGTTGAAAGCCGTCGGGCAGACGGTGACGCAAGTGGTGTGGCAGGAATAACACCGCCTTGCCGTATGAAACAATAGCCTGTAACGAGCAGCTTTAATTTTCCCGATTCAAACATAAACCATTCCAAAACTTATGAAAATTGCCGTTGTCGGAACCGGATACGTAGGCTTGGTCACGGGAACGTGCTTTGCCGAAACCGGAAACCGCGTAACCTGCGTGGACATTGACGTGAAAAAAATTGACAAACTCAAAAACGGAACCATCACCATCTACGAGCCGGGCCTGGAAACCCTGTTTGAACGCAACATCAAGGAAGGCCGCCTGAAATTCACCACCGATCTTGCCGAAGGCATTGAAGGCGCGGAAATCATCTTTTTGGCCTTGCCCACGCCTCCCGGTGAGGATGGCTCCGCCGATTTGAAATACATCCTCAAAGTATCTGACGATTTGGGCGGACTGCTGAAAAACTACGCCGTCATCGTGGACAAAAGCACCGTTCCCGTGGGCACCGCCGAGAAAGTCCGTGCCCGCATTGCCAAAAACGCCAGCGTGGAGTTCGATGTGGTTTCCAACCCCGAATTCCTGCGCGAGGGCGTGGCCGTGGAAGATTTCATGAAGCCCGACCGCGTGGTGATCGGTACCAGTTCGGAACAGGCCAAAAAAGTGATGGCCAAACTTTACGCGCCATTGGTACGGCAGGGCAACCCCGTGATTTTCATGGATGAACGTTCGGCGGAAATGACCAAATACGCCGCTAATGCGTTTTTGGCCACCAAAATCACGTTCATGAACGAAATCGCCAACCTGTGCGAGAAAGTGGGAGCCAACGTGGACGATATTAGGCGCGGCATCGGCACGGATTCGCGCATTGGCAAGCGGTTCTTGTTTGCGGGCATCGGCTACGGCGGCAGTTGCTTCCCCAAAGATGTGCAGGCGTTGCACAAGACAGCTCAGGAATACGACTACGATTTCCGCATTTTGGATGCGGTGATGGACGTGAACGACGATCAGAAAACCAAGCTGCTACCCAAAGTGAAGCAGTATTTCAACCACGACCTGGCTGGCAAGACCATCGCCGTCTGGGGGCTGGCCTTTAAGCCCTACACCGACGACATCCGCGAAGCCCCGGCCTTGGAGAACATCCGTGAATTGCTGGCCGCCGGTGCCAGTGTGCGCGCCTACGACCCGGAAGCGATGGAAAACGTGCGGCAAATCATGGGCGACGATATTTTCTTTGCCGAAGACCCGTACCACGCCCTTGACGGAGCCGACGCACTGCTGATTGTGACCGAGTGGCCGGAGTTCCGCACGCCCGAGTTCGACCGAATGGAAGGTTTGCTGAAAAACAAGGTCATCTTCGACGGGCGCAACGTGTTTGAGATGGATCAGATGCGCGAGGCGGGCTACACGTATTACAGCATCGGGCGGGATGCGGTGAAGTAGGAGCTTCTCCTCCAACCACTCTGAAGTTGCCTTGGGGGCAAAGGCTTTTGGGGTGGTTGGCGTGTATGTTATCCAAGAACGAGAAATAAATATAACCTCATCAACTACTGGATTTGTTCCTATACATGGCGGTTTTTCATTTGGAGCTATTTATAGTTGTTGATGTGAAAGTTCATGCGGGAGTAAAGTATACCGAGCATAACGATGAATGATTCATATTTTAATATCAATGATTCGAAAGGAATCAAGCCTGTCATTATTGTCGGGGTGCTGCTTAACATGATTGTCATAGTTCCTATGCTTTTTATAGAAAATAACAGTGAAGGGGTGCTGCTTACCTTAATCGTTTCTTTTGTTTACATTATGCAGATTTTTATACTTAGCCTGTCATGTACTATTGATTTTAATCATATACATTTTCGAATCTCTAATATTTACATGCGACAGAAATTCGTGGAAGCAGAAAAATTCAAAAAAATATCCTCGTTATTTTTTTCACCAATTTGATTTGTTTGATACATTTCAGTGATGGAAAAAAATACTTGTTTTTTTCTACGAATATACGTTCTCCGTTAGAGCATCCTTTGATCGGGAATATAATTGCAAAACAGCTAACTATGTTTGTGAGAGAAAAAATTAATCAGAATTTTTCTTAGATGAAGGTGTCTCCCATGATTAGTTTTGTCGCAATAAACCAAATTTGGCATTCTTGAGTCACTTGTCTACATGGATGGTATTCATATAAGTAAAAGCTATCAGTTGGGCAAGCCGCATCCATCTATGAAAAATATTAGAGCAGCCAAAGCCACATTTGACGACCGGGACTTGGCTTCCAAGCCCATGCCAAAAGAAAGGTCGCAGGAAATAGACCGGATCGGTATGCCGTTATTGCGGGAAGCCATTGAAAAATCGGAACGGGAAATCGGGCGGCTGCAAAAGGAACTTGCGGAAAACATGGCAAAGAACAACCCAAAGACCGCCGCCTGAAGCCGGAGTTGCTTTGATGATTCTCGCAATGGAAAGGCAGGTTTGACCTTTTCAAAACCTGCCTGCCGGATAAGCAGGGATACTATTCTACAGACGGGATTTACCGGGTTTTTCTGCTCCAAATTCCGCAATCATTCTATCATTCCACCACTCAATCATTCCAAATTGACCATGAAACGTGTACTTATCACCGGCGGGGCCGGATTTCTGGGTTCGCATCTCTGCGACCGGTTCATCAAGGAAGGCTATTACGTAATGGCCATGGACAACCTGATTACGGGCAGCCTGCAAAACATCGAACACCTGTTCAAGCTGCCCAACTTCGAGTTTTACCACCACGACATTTCCAAGTTCATCCACATTCCCGGCCAACTGGACTACATCCTGCATTTTGCCTCGCCCGCCAGCCCTATTGATTACCTGAAAATCCCGATCCAGACGCTGAAAGTGGGTTCGCTGGGCACGCACAACTGCTTGGGTCTGGCAAAGGCCAAAGGAGCCAGGATTTTGGTAGCTTCCACCTCGGAAGTGTACGGCGACCCGCTGGTGCATCCGCAAAAAGAGGATTATTGGGGCAATGTGAACCCCGTGGGGCCGCGCGGCGTGTATGACGAGGCCAAGCGTTTCCAAGAGGCGATGACGATGGCCTACCATACTTATCACGGTCTGGAAACGCGCATCGTGCGGATTTTCAATACTTACGGCCCGCGTATGCGCCTCGATGATGGCCGGGTGCTGCCCGCTTTCATCGGCCAGGCACTGCGCGGCGAAGACTTGACTTGCTTCGGAGACGGCTCGCAAACCCGTTCGTTCTGCTACATGGACGACCTGATCGAGGGCATTTACCGCCTGCTCATGAGCGATTATGCCCAGCCGGTAAACATCGGCAACCCGTCGGAAATCACCATCAAGCAGTTTGGCGAGGAAATCATTAAACTCACGGGAACGCAGCAAAAGCTAATCTACAAGCCGCTGCCGCAAGACGACCCCAAGCAACGCCAACCCGACATTACGCTGGCCCGCAAGCTGCTGGGCTGGGAACCCAAGGTATCGCGCGAGGAAGGCTTGAAAATCACGTATGAATATTTCAAAAAAGTAGTGGAACGCGAAAAGGCGGGCGTTTAAGAATCACAGCCGGAGAGCCTCGCGCCCTCCGGCTTTTTTTCGCCCGGAAAACTAATGCAGGCCTGACACGGCGTGCCGGATCGGAAATCGGCGTTCAGGAGAACCGGCGGGTTTGGGTTTTTCAAAAGATACTATTTCACTGATGTTACGCACGGTTTATCCGAACCGTCCTCGCAATGACGGTTCTCCCATGCTTGCGTAACATCATTATTTCACCCGGATTTTTCGGCAAACAAAAACCCCTCGTTTTCACAAACAGGGGTTTTGTTGTTTGAAAAGATACTATTTTTGGGCACGAAAGTTTGTCCATCCGTTTGCGGGCTATCCCATTCACTCATTCCGATTCTTGTGTATAATCAGCTTGTAAGTAAAGATAAAACGTTGGCCGTCATTGGCTTGGGCTATGTCGGGCTGCCCATTGCACTGGCCTTTGCCCGCAAAATCAAGGTTATCGGCTTTGATATCAACGAAAAGCGCGTGGCCATGATGCAAAACCACCAAGACCCCAGCGGCGAACTCGAAGCCGTGGATTTTAAAGGCTGCGACATTGAATTCACCGCCTCGCTTGATGTGCTGCGCCAAGCCTCGTTTTTCATCGTGGCCGTGCCCACGCCCATTGACGCGCACGCCATGCCCGACTTGCGGCCACTCATTGGCGCATCGGTTTCGGTGGGCAAAGTGCTGGAAACCGGCGATTATGTGGTCTATGAATCAACGGTTTATCCGGGCTGCACCGAAGAGGATTGCATCCCGATTCTGGAACGCGAATCGGGATTGAAGTTTCCGATGGATTTCAAAGTCGGCTACTCGCCCGAACGTATCAATCCGGGCGACAAGGAACATACGCTGGCAAAAATCACGAAAGTGGTGTCCGGGTGTGATGCCGAGTCGCTGGACGTGGTTGCCAAAGTTTATGAGCTGGTGGTGGAGGCTGGCGTGTACCGGGCCTCGTCCATCAAGGTGGCCGAAGCCGCCAAAATCATCGAAAACACGCAGCGCGATCTCAATATCGCGCTGATGAACGAACTTTCCATGATTTTCGACCGGATGAAAATCAACACGTTTGAGGTACTCGAGGCTGCCGGAACCAAGTGGAATTTCCTGCGGTTCAGTCCCGGTCTGGTGGGTGGCCACTGCATCGGCGTGGATCCGTATTACCTCACTTACAAGTCCAAGGAACTGGGCCACACGCCCGAAGTGATTTTGAGCGGGCGGCAAATAAACGATGCCATGGGGGCACACGTGGCCCAACGAACCGTGCAACTGATGGCCAAGCAGGGCAAGGACATCAGTAAGGCCCGTGTGCTGGTGATGGGAGCCACGTTCAAGGAAAACGTGGGCGACATCCGCAACTCGAAAGTGGCCGATGTGGTCAATGAACTCAGGAATTTCAGCGTACAAGTGGATGTCGTTGACCCGCACGCCGACTCGGACGACTTGCGGCACGAATACGGTTTTGGCTTGGCCGAAAAGCCCACGGGCAGCTACGATGCCGTGGTAGTGGCCGTAAACCACCGGCCGTATTTGCCGCTTGACGAGGCTTATTTTCAGTCGCTCATGCCCGCAAACGGCGTTGTGGTGGATGTGAAGGGGATTTTCCGGGGCAAGATCAAACAACTCGGTTACTGGTCGTTGTAAAAAGCCACGTAAGCTCCGAAGGGCGGAATAAAAAAATAGTATCCTTTCAAAACACCAAACCTGCGGTTTGTGCGCAAGCTAAAGCGTGTGCTACCGCCGGGGGCTAAACACCAAACCCATGCCCAAAATCATCGTCACCGGCGGAGCCGGATTCATTGGCTCGCACACGGTTGTGGAGCTGCATCATGCTGGTTATGAGCCGATTGTGGTGGATAATTTTTCCAATTCGGAAGAAAAAATGATTCATGGCATCGAGAGGATCATTGGAAAAAGCGTGACCGTACACGCCATTGACTGCAACGACCGGGCGGCGATGGAAGAGGTTTTCGCGGCGCACGGCGATATTTTCGGAGCCATCCATTTTGCCGCTTCCAAGGCCGTGGGCGAATCGGTGCAGAAACCGGTCGAATACTTTGAAAACAACCTCGGCTCACTGCTGGTTTTGATGGAACTGATGCTCAAGCACAACGCGCCGCACTTGGTTTTTTCATCGTCATGCACCGTGTACGGCCAGCCCGAAAAACTGCCGGTCACTGAAACCTCGCCGATTCTGCCCGCCCAATCGCCCTACGGAGCCACCAAGCAGATGTGTGAGCAGATACTGGAGCAGACCACATCCGTGGGCAAACCGCTGAAAGCCATAGCCTTGCGTTATTTCAATCCGGTGGGGGCGCACCCATCCGCCGAGATTGGCGAATTGCCGCGCGGCGTGCCAAGCAACCTGATCCCGTTCATCACGCAATCGGCTGCCGGGTTGCGTCCGCCCATTACCATTTTCGGCAACGATTACGCCACGCCCGATGGCACGTGTGTCCGCGACTACATTCACGTGGTGGATTTGGCCAAGGCACACGTAAAAGCGTTGGCTCTGCTGGGAAAGCAGCCGGAAACCACTTTTTATGATATTTTCAACCTCGGCACGGGGCGGGGAAACACCGTTCTGGAAGTGCTGCAAGCCTTTGAAAAGGCAACCGGCGTGAAGGCCGCCTACCAGTTCGGCCCGCGCCGACCCGGCGACATAGAGCAAGTGTATGCCGATGTGACCAAATCAGGTGAAAAGCTGGGTTGGCGCACCGAACTTTCGCTGAATCAAGCCTTGGCTGATGCGTGGCGTTGGCAACAGAAAGTGATGAAGGAAACGGTGTGAAACGGGCTTTTAAAAATAGTATCTTTCAAAAAAGCAAAACCACCCGCCCACGGCAATAGCCGAATTTGGGCTTTTGGAAAGATACTATTTTGATGCAGGCGCGGCAAAACATAAACGGACACCATTTATCACACTATGGAATTGAATGACAAATACATCAATCCGTTTACCGATTTTGGTTTCAAAAAACTGTTCGGCAACGAATTCAACAAGGAATTGCTCATTGATTTTCTGAATCAGGTACTTGACACGAAAGAACAGATAAAGCACCTCACTTACCTGAACAGCGAAAATCAAGGCCGCACCGACCGCGACCGCAAAGCCGTGTTTGATTTGTATTGTGAAAACGAACACGGAGAAAGATTCATCATCGAGATTCAAAATGTGCGGCAGGAGTTTTTCAAAGACCGGAGTATTTTCTACGCCACTTTTCCAATCCAAGAACAATCCATCAAGGGAAACGACTGGAATTATGAATTGAAAGCCGTGTACACGATCGGCATTTTGAACTTCAGTTTTCCCGACCGTTTCAATGGTGACCGGTTTGTGCGTGAAGTGAAATTGTTGGACGTACACACGCACGAATCGTTTTACGACAAATTGACGTTCATGTACTTGGAAATGCCACGTTTCAAAAAACCGGAGGCCGAGCTGACAACGCATTTTGACAAGTGGATGTACGTGCTGAAAAACCTATCCAAATTGCAGGCGAGGCCGCAAAAACTGCAAGACCGGATATTTGAAAAACTGTTCAACGAGGCCGAAATCGCCAAATTAAACCCCACGGACATGAACACATACCAAGAAAGCCTGAAAACGTATCGCGACAACCACAACACCATGGAATACGCGAAAAAAGAAGCACGGCGGGAAGGATTAACAGAAGGCAAACTGGAAATCGCCCGTTACATGAAATCGGAAGGCGAACCGGTTGAGAAAATCACGCGGTACACTGGCTTGTCTGCCAAAGAGATTGCGGCATTGTAACCGTTTTCCGTAATCCGCAACAACTGAAAAACCTAACAAGCCCGCCTTCGGGTCTTTCCTGTCATGAGAAAAATCATCATTACCGGCGGCGCCGGATTCATTGGCTCGCACGTGGTGCGGCGGTTTGTCAACCGACATTCTGACTACCATGTTTTCAACCTTGACAAGCTCACCTATGCCGGAAATCTTGCCAACCTGACCGATATCGAAGACGCGCTGAACTATACATTTGTGAAAGGCGACATCACCGACGCGCCGTTTTTGAAGCGGCTATTTGCTGAACACGAATTTTACGGCGTGATTCACTTGGCCGCCGAAAGCCACGTGGATCGCTCCATCACCGACCCGATGGCGTTTGTGGCCACCAACGTTGTGGGTACGGCGCAACTGCTCAATGCCGCCCGCGAGGCATGGGCCGCCGACTTGGAAAACCATCTGTTCTACCACGTTTCAACGGATGAAGTGTACGGCTCGCTGCATAATCCGGACGAGTTTTTCACCGAGCAGACCGCCTACGACCCGCAATCGCCGTATTCGGCTTCCAAGGCGGCTTCCGACCATTTTGTGCGGGCCTACCACAATACGTACAAACTGCCGGTGGTTTTGTCCAATTGCTCCAATAATTACGGGCCCAACCACTTTCCTGAAAAGCTGATTCCCCTGTGCATCAACAATATCAAAAACAACCGTCCGCTGCCCGTGTACGGCAAAGGCGAAAACGTGCGCGACTGGCTGTATGTGCTCGACCACGCCGCCGCCATTGACACCATATTCCACCAAGGCAAAGTTGGCGAAACATACAATATTGGCGGCGTGAACGAATGGAAGAACATCGACTTGGTGCGGTTGCTTTGCCGGATCATGGATGCGAAACTGAACCGTGCCGAAGGCGAATCCGAAAAACTCATCACCTTCGTGACCGACCGCGCCGGCCACGACCTGCGCTATGCCATTGACCCGCAAAAACTCATGCGCGAACTCGGCTGGAAACCATCATTGCAGTTTGAGGAAGGCTTGGAAAAAACCGTGGACTGGTACTTGGCTAACACCGGCTGGCTCGACAATGTGACTTCGGGCGCGTATCTGGATTATTACCAAAACCAGTACGACGGCAAGGAAAATAGTATCTTTTCAGAGTGACAAACCCGCCCAAGCTGAGTGAAATATGCCAGACGAACGTGAGGAGCTATTGGAAGATTTGAAATATCTGTAGTTTTTGCTTAGTTTTCATGTGGAAAACAGACTCATCACCAGCATGGATGATGCGGCATTTGAAAAGCATACGGACGCTATTTTGGATAGGATTTTGGAAATCAAAAGCAAACTCAGGGATTATGAAGGCTGAAGAATTGCAAGCCCAAATGCAGCAATATAAGAACTGCGAAACTGAAGAAGAAAAAAGGAATTTTTTACGGATGCAGCGGGAAAGAATCGCGCGACTTTCGCCAGCGGCGGCAGCCGCTGAAATCCAGGCCATTGCTGACAAAGTAGAAGAAATTGCCCGAAAGACATCCAACTCTGCCGCTCCAAAAGCTGCTTGAAGCCGCTTTAAAGTGAGTAATTGAGCAAATGAATATCCACTATTCATTTGCTCAATTACTCATTTACTCATTCAAACTATGTACGCAACACCTTTCCACACCGAAGATTTAGGCAAATACACTTTTCTGGTCACCGGCGGGGCGGGTTTTATCGGCTCCCATTTGGTCGAGTATTTGCTTGGCCACCAGGCGGGCAAAGTCCGGGTGCTCGACGACCTTTCCACCGGATTTAGGCACAATTTGGAGCCTTTTGCCGCGCACCCGGATTTCGAGTTTGTCCAAGGCGACATCCGTAACCTGCCTGATTGCCAGCAAGCCTGCGCCAACGTTGATTTTGTGCTGCACCAAGCCGCACTGGGTTCCGTGCCGCGCAGCGTTCACGATCCGATTACGACTAACATCGTGAATATCAACGGGTTTTTGAATATGTTGGTGGCCGCCCGCGATGCCAACGTGCGTCGGTTTGTGTATGCCGCTTCGTCGTCCACGTATGGCGACAGCCTGAAACTGCCCAAAACGGAAGCCGAAATCGGCAGGCCGCTTTCGCCGTATGCCGTAACAAAATACGTGAATGAACTGTATGCGGATGTTTTTTCGCGCACGTACGGTATGGAAATGATCGGCTTGCGGTATTTTAATGTGTTCGGACAGCGCCAAAGCCCCGATGGCGCATATGCCGCCGTGATTCCGCTCATGATCCAGGCATTGCTGCGCGGCCAATCGCCCAAAATCTACGGCGATGGCGAGCAAACGCGCGATTTCACGTTTGTTGCCAACGCGGTGCAAGCCAATATCCGGGCCATGTTTGCGCCGCCAGCGGCTGTGAACCAAGTGTATAACGTGGCCGTTGGCGAGCGGACTTCGCTGAACCAACTTTTCGCATACCTGCAACAAAAAACCCAAGCCGACGTACCGGCCACGCACACCGACCCGCGCACCGGCGACATCCGCGACAGCCTGGCCGACATTGCCAAAGCCCGCAACCTGCTCGGCTACGAGCCGGCCGTCGGGTTTGAGCGGGGTCTGGAAATCACGGTTGACTGGTTTGTGAGTGAAATAAAGTCTAAAGTCAACAGTCCATAGTCCACAGAAAAAACGAGGCGGGTTTGGGCTTTCCGGGAGATACTATTTTGCCGGAGTGCAAACGGATTCAAGTGCGTACGCCTACAGTAAGAACGGGTAAATCCTAACCCAACCATTCAACCATTGAACAACCAACCATTCTAAAATTCCATGAAAGGAATCATTTTGGCAGGCGGCTCGGGCACCCGGCTGCATCCGCTGACGCTGGCCGTGAGCAAGCAATTGATGCCTGTGTACGACAAGCCCATGATTTATTATCCGCTTTCCACGCTGCTGATGGCGGGCATCCGCGACATTCTCATCATATCCACGCCGCACGATATGCCGATGTTCCAGAAACTGCTCGGCGACGGCACGCGCATTGGCTGCCATTTCTCGTACGCCGTGCAGCCCGACCCCAACGGCTTGGCGCAGGCATTCGTGATCGGGAAGGATTTTGTGGGTGGCGACAAGGTGGCGTTGATTCTGGGCGATAATATTTTCTATGGCAGCGGCCTGGGCAACCTGCTCAAAGCCCACAGCAACCCCGATGGCGGACGGGTGTTTGCCTACCACGTCACCGATCCCGAACGATACGGCGTGGTGGAGTTTGACAATGATTTCAAAGCCGTTTCCATTGAGGAAAAACCCGCCAAGCCAAAATCAAATTACGCCGTGCCGGGCTTGTATTTCTATGACAATGAGGTACTTGGCATTGCCGCCGAACTAAAGCCCAGCCCGCGTGGCGAATACGAAATCACGGACGTGAACCGGATATACCTGCAACGCGGCAAGTTGCACGTGGGGATTTTGGACCGCGGCACGGCGTGGCTGGACACCGGCACGTTCCATTCATTGATGCAAGCCGGCACGTTTGTGCAGGTGATTGAGGAGCGGCAAGGTTTGAAAATAGGCTGCATCGAAGAAATCGCCTACCGCGAAGGCTTCATCAACGCCGCGCAACTGGAACAAATTGCCACTCCGCTCGTAAAAAGCGGCTACGGCAAATACCTGATGGGATTGCTCGGCCTCCCCCCGGCCCCTCCCGAAGGAGAAAAAAAATAGTATCTTCCGGAAGGCCCAAACCCCCGGCAAGGTGTTTTTTCACTCCCCTTTGGGGCTGGGGGCTTCTCTTTTCTTATGCCGGAATACATTTCAAGCCTGCAAAACCCGAAAATAAAGCACGCCGTGCGGCTGCTGGAAAAGGCTTCCGAACGGAAAAGCCAGAACCTGACCGTGGTGGAAGGCGAACGGGAAATCGGGCTGGCTGTCAGAGCGGAATGCCGGATCGAGACATTGTTTATTTGCCGCGACTTGTACGGGCAACCGCCGGGTTTGGCGGTTGCCGAAGATACTGTTTTGGAAGTCAGCAAAGCCGTCTTTGACAAACTCGCTTACCGCGAAAACCGCGACGGACTGATTGCGTTGATTGAACCCAAGAAAATCTCCTTGAGTGAGATAGAATTGCGTACGAATCCGTTTATCATCGTCTTGGAATCGGTGGAGAAGCCGGGCAATTTGGGAGCCGTGTTGCGCACCGCCGATGCCGCCCGCGTGGATGCCGTGCTGATTTGCGACCCGCAAACCGACTTGTACAACCCCAACGTGATCCGCTCCAGCATCGGCTGCCTGTTCAGCAACCAAGTGGTGGTCTGCACCTCGGACGGGGCGATTGCGTGGCTGCGCGAAAAGCAAATCCGCACCCACGCCGCCGCGCTGACTGCCACGGATTTTTATCACAAAACTGATTTCACGCAACCTTCGGCCATTGTGATGGGAACCGAAGCGTTTGGCCTGAGCGACAAGTGGCTGCGCGAAGCGGACACACAGATAAAAATCCCGATGCGCGGCCAGATTGACTCGCTGAATGTTTCGGCCAGCACCGCGATTCTGGTTTTCGAGGCCATGCGCCAGCGCGGATTTCAATGAACCTTGAAAATCTGGCACGGACAAACCGGGATATGATAGAAAACACGAAACCCCGCCCCCGTGAAAAGGCGGGGTTTCGTGTTTTCAAAACATATTATTTTCAAACCGCTTTCGACTTGTTGGAGCTGCGTTTGCGTTCGTTCTCGTCCAAGTAAACCTTACGCATCCGGATTGCCTTGGGCGTTACTTCCACGTACTCGTCCTTTTGGATGTATTCCAAACATTCTTCCAATGAAAACTGCACTTTCGGGGCTATTTTCGCGGCCTCGTCCGTGCCCGATGCCCGCATGTTGGTCAGTTGCTTGGCACGCTGGATGTTGACAACAATGTCGTTGTCGCGGGTGTGTTCGCCAATTACCTGGCCCATGTACACTTCCTCGCCCGGATCCACGAAAAACCGACCGCGGTCTTGCAGCTTGTCAATGGAATAGGCCGTTCCGGGGCCGGTTTCCATCGCAATCAGCGAGCCGTTGATGCGTTCCGGAATGTTGCCCTTGTGCGGTTCATAAGCCTTGAAACGGTGCGTCATGATGGCTTCGCCCTGCGTAGCGGTGAGCACGTTGCTGCGCAAGCCGATGATACCGCGCGACGGGATGTCGAATTCCAAGTGCTGCAAATCGCCTTTTGGCTCCATGATCAGCAGTTCGCCCTTGCGCTGCGTGGCCAGTTCTATCACTTTTCCGGCGGTTGTTTCGGGCACGTCCACCACCAGTGTTTCAATGGGTTCATTGCGCACGCCGTCAATCTCCTTGAAAAGTACCTGCGGCTGGCCCACTTGCAGTTCGTAGCCTTCGCGTCGCATGGTTTCAATCAAAATGGACAAGTGCAGGATTCCCCGGCCAAACACTAGGAAGCGGTCTTCACTTTCTGTGGATTCCACGCGCAGGGCGAGGTTTTTCTCAATTTCCTTGAACAGCCGGTCGCGCAGGTGGCGTGAGGTGACGAATTTGCCGTCGCGGCCGTAGAAAGGCGAATTGTTGATGGTAAAGAGCATACTCATGGTCGGCTCATCCACCGAGATACGGGGCAGCGTTTCGGGCTTTTCGGCATCGGCCAAGGTGTCGCCGATTTCAAAATCGTCCAAGCCGATTACGGCGCAGATTTCACCGGCTTCCACTTCCGATACTTTCACCCGGCCCAACCCTTCAAACACCTGCAACTCCTTGATTTTCACTTTCTTCACCACGCCGTTGTTTTTCAGCAGCACCACCGGCGAGTTTTCCTTCAATGTGCCGCGAAACACCCGCCCGATGGCGATGCGGCCCACAAACGAGGAATAATCAAGGGAGGTGACTTGCAACTGCACCGGGCCTTCCTGAAACGGGGCAGGCGGAATGTGCTTGACGATGGTATCAAGCAGGGCGGTGATGTCCTGGGTGGGGTGTTTCCAGTCGTAGCCCATCCAGTTTTGCTTGGCCGAGCCGTAAATTGCCGGGAAATCCAGTTGATCCTCGGTACCGCCAAGGTTGAACATCAAATCGAAAACGGCTTCGTGAACCTCATCCGGGCGGCAGTTTTCCTTATCCACCTTGTTGATGACCACAATCGGTTTCAAACCCAAGTCAATGGCCTTGCCCAGCACGAAACGCGTTTGCGGCATGGGGCCTTCAAAAGCATCCACGAGCAGCAGCACACCATCGGACATTTTCAGGACACGCTCCACTTCACCGCCAAAATCGGAGTGTCCGGGTGTATCTATGATATTGATTTTTACGTCTTTGTAACGGATAGACACGTTTTTGGACGTGATCGTGATGCCACGTTCGCGTTCGAGTTCGTTATTGTCCAGAATCAAGTCCCCGAACTCTTGGTTCTCGCGGAAAAGCTTGGAAAGGTGGATCATCTTGTCCACCAAGGTTGTTTTGCCGTGGTCAACGTGGGCAATAATGGCAATGTTTCTGATGTTTTGCATGGGATTTTTGAAATTAGCCCGCAAAACTACGCAAAAGCCACCGCAAAGCCTACTAAGGCAGGTTATTTAATTGTGAAGTATGGCCGCCGAAAAATAGTATGTTTCAGAAAGCCCAAACCCGCCCGTGGTTTCAGATGCGGTTGGGAAGCACCACGGTGAAGGACGTGCCTTGGCCCTCTTTTGAATCCACGCGGATGCGGCCGTGCAGTTTTTCAACGGCTTCCTTGACAATGTAAAGGCCCATGCCCGAACCGGCCGAGGTTTCGGTGGCCCGGAAAAACATCTTGAAAATGTCGTCCACGTATTCGGCGGCGATGCCAATGCCGTTGTCGCGGATACGGATTTCCGCATTTTCGGCGGCCATGCGCACTTCAATATCCACGTGTTTGTGGGCTTCGGGTTTTTGCTGGTACTTTATCGCGTTGGAAATCAGGTTGTTGAGAATCACGCGCATCCTGAATTCATCGCTGACGAAACTTGTGGGCTGATGCACCTTGACATCAAATTCAATCTGCGCCGTATTCGGATGGAAGTGGAAGGATTCGATGATTTCATTGACCAGACCGTTGAAATCTATTTCGGTCAGGTTTTCCTGATAGCGGGTGTTTTTGTAGTAATCAATGATATTCTGGATGAAGGTTTCGAGTTGCTTCACGCTCCGCTCGATCAGCGACAGGTAGTAGGCGGTTTCGTGTTCCTCGCCTTCCATGCGTGCCACTTCCACAATGCCCATGATTGAAGCCAGCGGGGCTTTTAAGTCGTGGGAGGCACTGTACACGAAGCGGTTGAGTTCCTCGTTGACACGCACCAAGTCGGCGTTTGTTTTTTCCAGTTCGGCATTTTTGGTTTTCAACGTCTGGCGCGTCTGGTACATTTCGCAGGCATTGTCAATGGTCATGCGCAAATCATCTTCGTCCCACGGTTTGCGCACATACCTGAACACCTGGCCCCGGTTGATGGCATCAATGACTGATTCTATGTTGGCGTAGCCCGTAAGCAGGATGCGGATGGGTTCGGGGTGTTCTTCGAGCAGCCTTTCAAAAAGTTCCACGCCGCTCATTTCCGGCATCCGCTGGTCGGCGATGATGATATGCACGGAATGTTGGCGCAGTATTTCCAAGGCTTCTTTTCCCGAAAGGGCCGTGAGAATATCATATTCCAACCGGAAACCCGCCTTGAACATGGCCAAGTTGTTGGGCTCGTCGTCCACGTACAGTATCCGTATTTTCTCTTGCTCCATTGTGCGTTCTGCTGTCGGACTCATTGGGTTTTGATTCTTGCTGCTCTATTATAGTAATGTTACACTATAGTAATATTATCACATTGCAAAGCCCGCCCAGTGGCAGGGCAGGCTTCAGATTCGGGTGGTTTTGCCGTCCATGTTCTTGGCTGACGGGTTTGGCAATGTAGTGTTTTTTTCAGGACATTTCCTTTTTTCACCGCCAACCCGGAGTTGCCCAAAGGTTGTGCCGCCAAAATAGTATGTTTCCAAAGCACCAAACCCGCCTGTTTCGGTTGTGGCTATGCCAAAATTGCCGGTTTGCCAGCGTAGGTGAGTGGCACTGTGAGTATGAATTGCGTTCCCGTGCCTTCTTCGGACTTCACCCGCAATCGGCCCTTGTGCGCCTCCACGATGCCAAACACAATGGAAAGCCCCAAACCCGTGCCCTCACCGACTTGCTTGGTGGTGAAAAACGGGTCGAATATCCTGCTTTTCGTTTCCTCCGCCATGCCAATACCGTTGTCCCTGATGCAAATCACCGCTTCTTGCCCGGATTGCCGGGTGGTGATGCTGATCAAGCCTTCGCCGCCTGCTCTGTTGCTGAGTTGGATGGCCTGAACCGCATTGCCGAGAATGTTCATGAACACTTGGTTCATTTTTCCCGGATAGCATTCCACCGCGCCGGTCAAGGCATAATCCTTTTCCAGTGTAATGTCTTTCAGCAAATGGCTGAGCAGCAGCAACGTGGAATCCAGTCCTTCCTCAAGGCTTACCGGGCGGAGTTCCTCGTCGTCGAGCCGGGAGAAGTTGCGCAGACCGCGCACAATGGCCGCCGTGCGTGCGGCTCCGTCTTCCACGCCACCCAGCAGCGATTCTATCTCCTCGCGCAGATAGTCCACGTCCACTTTCTGCTTGAATGCCTCAATGTCGGCGGCTTGCGCTGAGGTTTGCATGGCCTTCAGCGCGTCTTCCTGCTTGGCAATCAGTTGCCACAAGTATTTCACATCGCGCCGGAGCGGTTTTACGCTGGCACTCACAAAGTTGATGGGGTTGTTAATCTCGTGCGCCACGCCCGCCGTCAGTTGGCCGAGCGAGGCCATTTTTTCGGTGTGCAGCAGTTTGCCCTGGGTGGTTTTCAAGTGCGACAGCGTGGTGTTCAGTTCCTCTGACGATTCCTCCAGTTCGCGGGTGCGTTCCTTCACTTTCATTTCCAGCCGCGCGTTTTCGCCCTGCACAAATTTTTCATTCGCTTGAAGTGCCTCCAGCATCTGTTGCTGAGACCGTTCCTTTTCCTTTTTGAGTTTGTTGATACGGTCGGCCAAGGCGAAAGAAAGCAGAATCATTTCTGCCGCCGAACCGATAAGCATCGTATTGGCAGTCAGGTCGTTGTAAGGAAGGATGCCAAAATCTTTCAGGACAAATATGCAGATGCCCACCAAGAAAATGACCCAAGCCAATAAAAGGAAACCGGCTGCGCGGCTACCCCTGCGATACACCCAGAAAATGACGAACAAGTTGTAGAACGCTGAAAGCAGAGAAGTGATTTGACCCGTTTGATAAGCCAGACTCTTGAAGCCCATCAGGGATAATGCCGGAATGAGCATGAACGCACCAATAAAAACCTTCATCCCCATGTACAAACGTGGATTGACCCGGTGGATGCGCAGAACGAGCATGATGAAATACGTGCTTGTTATCGCCGCCAAGGATGTGGTGATGAATGGTGCCTGAATGGCTGCGTCAGGCAAACCCGGCCACAGGAATCGGTACGAATACCCTTGGAACGTTACTTGTGTAAGACCAACCATCAAAATGTTCAGAACATACAAGCCGTAGCTGCGGCTGCGAAAACTAACCAGAAGAAACAGGTTGTAGAGGAACATGGCCGCGATAATGCCCATGTACAACCCCATGTAAAGGTCTTCGCGGCTCAAAGACTCGTACACGCTCCGTTGCGAACCCACCCACAAAGGCACTTGCAGTTGGCCGGTAGTCTGCAAGCGCAGCAGGTAAGTGCCCGTTTCACCTTGGCGGAGGCTGATGTCGAAAAGAAAGTGATGGGTGTCGTACTTGCGGTGGCGGTAAGGATACAGGATTCCCGATTTCTCGGCTTCGAGTTTTCCATCAGCTTGCAGCCGGTAGAAAACCACACTCTCGATGTTGGGCTGCGCCAGTTTCAGCAGCAGGTGTTCGGTCTGGCTTTGGTTCAGGATTTGGAATTTGACCCAGAATGCAGAATTGGAAACATTAAAATTGGGTATGCCTTTGGTATTGGCTCTAAAACCGGAATGCGAAAGCACTTGCTGCGGCGAATAGGTGCCAGATGTGTCCTCAAGTACGGATAGGGAGCTGGACAGCGATTGCACGGCGCGTTCACCGGAAAATATGGCGGGGTTGGCCTTCTGGCAAAAAGCATTTGCCTGTACTAGACAGACGACCAAAAACAGGCGACAAAAACGCGGGTGTAAAATGCAATCAATCATTTCAATGCGGGGTTTATCTTTCAGCGGGGCAAAAGATAAAACATAAAAAACGGTTCCCTTGCTCTCCCCCCATAAGAAGAGATCGGAAAGTGTAATATTACCGTTGTAAATCACCGCATCTCATAAGATTCCGGGCATTTGGAGTGATGTTGACGGTGAGGGTTTTTGGGATGGCATCAAATCCGGTGAAAAGTGTTTCAAAGGCATGGCATTTATCCATTTCATGGAATGTTTGTCGGGAACCAAACATCAGATCAACGGCCTACGCGCAACAATTGCTTCGGTTCACTAAAAACAAGGCATTCCTCATGGACAGGTACAATCCCCAGCCTATAAGACACTTCGAAACTGGATTTAGGGCCTTTTTCAACCGCGTTTTGGTAAGGATTGTTTCTCAATTCAAAAATCCGGCTGCGGTTCGCCGCTTCAGCCGAAGAAAGATTTTTCATGTCAGGATTGTGAAAAAAGCGCGACACATGGTTGATTGATTTATAGGTGAATACGCCCGCCAACTCAAAACCCATCATTTCCGCCAAGTACGCCGAATACGGCGCGCAAAGAGTGAACAGGGAAACCAGTTTTATCTGGGTGGCCACCACAAGCACAGCCCTGCTCAAAAGCACGCTCACGCCCAAACTGGCCACACTGCGAGTTGTCCACCATCCGCACGACTCACCGGTACTGCCCAACGGGTACGAATATATCAACTCTGCCATGTTCGGATCCTGGTCCCCTACCGCCTTCTCCGCGGGCAACGGCTCCACGCCATCCGTTACATGGATACGGGCACCGCCCACCAGTTCCCCGTTTTCGTTTTCGGCCACCACACAGTACACAAATCGACTGTGCATCCAAGAGGAATTGTTTGTGGTGATGTTTGTAATACCATAATCGGTAAGCACCCGTGCGTGGCATTCCATGAATTTGCGGCACGTGGCCTCATCATCAATGGCGCGAAAAGCCCTGATAGTCAACATAACATTTATGGGATAGATAGGTGGTAATTAATTGAATGGATAAACGGGCCGTTTGTTAACGGATGTCGGCAATGTGCAAATAGTATATTTTAAAAACCCCAAACCCGCCCTGTACCGGCGGGCAAACGGCATTCAGCCGACGGCTGCTTCAAATACGGCTGGCCGAACCTGCGGCGGCTTGGCATCCAGAAAACCCGCCGCCGAATCGCTGACCAACTGCTCCATGTCCACGTAATACCGTCCTGACCGATGATAGTGCCCCAACAATATCCGGCGCGATACATCGGCAGTCAGGCCGCCGCCGAATGTCACCGCCGAGGCCAGTTGCGGCCACGTGGTGATGGTTTTCCCTATTTCCGGCACAGAGGCTTTCAGCCGCGCCGAAATATTGTCGAAACCCACAATGGGAAGCATATACGGCAGTTTTTCCTCGCTGGTTTTTAGTGTCTTGAGTTTTTGCGGATCCAGCCCGTCCACCAATCCGTGCAGAATTGGGCGGTCGGGTTCCAGATCAAACCGCTCCACGTCCAGCATTCCCCGGTCGCTGGCTTCCATGATTACGGGTACTTGCAGCTCGCGGGCCTTGTAGCGGCTCAGAATTTTTATGTCAATGCTGTCGCATTCCTCCACGAGCAAGTCCAGTTTGCCGCCATCCATGAAAAAACCGTCCATATTTTCCTCCGTCAGCCCGTCGGTGAAGCAAACCACCTTCAGGAAAGGGTCTATTTCCATGATTTCGCGGGCCACCGAAACTGCCTTGGACAGGTTCAGGTTATGAATTCCGGTGCGGATGCGGTTCAGGTTGGTCAGTTCAAGCACGTCGAAATCGGCCAGACGGATTTCGCCGAACAGCCGCTCCATGGCCATCGTCACCGAAACCGACTGCCCGACCGAAAGCCCGACGACACCGATTTTCTTGGTTGCCAGCAAGTCGCGTTCGTCGGGCGTTATCTTGTATTGGTTGCGGCTGGTGCGTAGGAAAACAAATTCTTTTTCATCAAGGATATGCACCAGCCGCCCCGACCACGGATAATGAACCCATACGCCGTATTGCCCGGCGGGCGTGCCGTTGAGGTGGGTGAGGATGGCGGCTTGCAAATCTTCAGTGGAAAACTTCCGGCTCGGGTTAAGCGATTTCAACAACTCTTCCAGTTGACCCGCCAAGGCATCGAAAACTTGGGTGTGCGGCTGTGCAACCAGCAACTTCTCCAAGTTTCCGGCTTCTCCGGGATTGGAAATGCGGAAGAATTCCGGCGTGAAAGCGGGCTGAGGTGACTGGGTGCGGGAAAGGAGGCTTTGTAACAGATGCGTCATAGGCTGGCGGTGGAAAAGCGAATGTCATGAAATATGGATTTGCGGCTGCCATGTTCAGTGCGGCCGCCCTTAAATTCGTACCACCCACCAAACTCGTATGCCCTTTTGGATGCACGCCATCATCCCGGTGAAGCTACGGAATGCCTTCCTTTACCGGATGTCTTTTTCGATGAACATACGCCACATTGCTGCTACCGAGCCTGATTATCCGATGAACCGGGTTTTTTTTTGATTTGGCACGTGTTCTTTTCTTTCCAAAAACTACAGAAATTTTCTCCAATATCTTGCAACAAACCGTTATTTTTTTTGCCAATGCGTTGCGCGAAATAATCACAATAAACAATACAGAAATTGCATTCTTTTGCGCGGGTACTGTAACCGATGCCAAGTATCCGGTGCGTAACCTGCGGCCACGTCCACGCATTTGATCCCGAGGCGGAAAACGGATTGCCGCTGGCTTTTTTGGAAGCGTGCAGATGGAGGGAATATCGGAAAAACAGTACCTTTCGGAAAACCCGAACCCGCATCTGCGTACTGGTTGCTTTCCCCGTTGGGGTGCTTCGCCTGGCCGCGCCGTTTGAAAATAGTATCTTTTCAAAACACCAAACCTGCTTGCCCGTCCATGAAAAAATTCCTGTGGTTCTTGCTCCTTGCGCTGACTGGCGGCGGCCTGTTTGCGGCTTACCAGTATTACGTGTCGCCACCCGAAAATTTCCAAGCCATTTATCTCGTTCCCAAAAATGCCATCTACATCATCGAAACCGATGAGCCGATTAAAAGTTGGCAGCGCGCAAGCAGCAGCAAGGCGTGGAAATTCTTGCAGACGCAGCCCTATTTTGCCGAACTCACTGCCGGAGCCAATGCCCTTGACTCAATGATCAGCAACAACGCGCAGTTGTTTGAGCGGTTTGGCTCACGGCACGTATTGGTTTCGGCGCACAATTACAAAAAGACCGATTACGATTTCCTGTATATCGTGGACATTGAAAAAGCCGCCAAACTAAAGTTTTTGGAGGAATACATGACCAACCTTTCGGGTTACCGTGTCACGCAGCGAAAGCACAACGGCATCACTATCAATGAGTTGTATGACCGTAAAAGTCGCGAAACACTGTACGTCGCGTTCATTTCCAATTTGCTGGTGTGTTCTTATACCAACAGCCTCGTCGAAGCCTCGATAGACCAGCGCGAGGAACCCGTTATCGGGCGTGATATGCGTTTTGCCGACATCGCCAAGCAAGTGGGCGACGATGGAATGTTTAAGATATACATGCAATACGGGTTTCTGGACGAATATATGCGCTGCTACTTGCCTGAAGGCAACGAATATGTGAACAGCCTGAGCAAAATGCTGGCCTTTACCGGAGCCGATTTCACGATGGATGGCGATGAATGGCTGTTGTTGCGTGGCGCAACCAATATCAACGATTCGCTCAATTCCTACATGAAAGCCATGCTCGAATCGGGGCGCGGCACACTGGCGGCGCAAGCAGTGATTCCGCAGCGGACGGCTTTTTACGTGAGCCTTGCCGTCAAGGATTTTTCTGATTTCCATGGCCGCTTTGAAAAGGCAATGCAAGAGAACAGCGCAACTGAATATGCTGAATACCAACAGAATACGGCAAAAATAGAGCGGTTTTTAAACGTAAGCCTGCAAGAGAATTTTATCAAATGGATGGGCGAGGAAGTGTGTTTTGTGCAGATGCAATCGCAGGGGTTGGGCCGCGCCAATGAATTTGCCGCCGTAATCCAAGCCCGAGACATCGAGGAAGCCAAAACACAAATGGCATTTATCGGCAAGCAGGTTCGCAAACGCACGCCCGTGAAAATCAGGGAAGTGGAATACAAGGGCTATCCGATTCATTATATGGCCGTGAAGGGGTTTTTCAAACCGATTCTGGGCAAACTGTTCCAGAAACTCGATAAGCCGTATTTTACGTATCTCGCTGATTATGTGGTGTTCAGCAATCATCCGCAAACGATCAAGAGTTTCATTGACGACTATGAAGCCAAACGCACCCTGGCGCAATCGGAACGTTACCGCACGTTCGTAGACAAGTTTGAAAGCACGTCCAACGTGTTCATTTATGTGCAAATGCCCGTTTTGCACAACAATCTGAAAGGATTTGTATCCGCCGATACGTGGCAGGATGTTCAGCGCAACAAGAAATACATTGTGGCATTCCCTGAGGTCGGCTTCCAGATGACGGATGATGAAAACCTGTTCGATACGCGCCTCATTGTCCGCTACCAAGAACCGACGGATGCGCCGGAACCGGTTCTGCTGGCATCCGCCGATACAACGATGATGGTTGCGGATTCGGTGGCAGTTGTGACCGACGAGGAAGAAGAGGAAATTTATCTGGAAGACTTGAGTGCCGAAAAATACACGGAAAACTACCCTGACGGCACAAAAAAGATGGAGGCCAGCATGAAAGACGGTTTTCGTAACGGTTCTTACCGCGAATACCATCCCAATGGCGAACTGAAAATCAAAGGCCGCTACCGTGCCGACCAAAAATCCGGCGTTTGGCGATACTACGATGAAGCGGGCAAGCTGACGGCGAAGAAGAAATTTGGCGGTTGAAACATCACTGGCGCGAGATATCTAAAATAGTATCTTTTCAAAAGCCCAAACCCCCGCCAAAAAGCCCTGAAAGGGTGAAAGCCATCAACGCAGGGTGAAGCCCTGTGGATATAGGCTAATCCAGCTCAAACTGCAGCCGTAGCAGGTTGCTGTAAATGCCGTCTTCGGCAACCGACAATTCCTCGTGCGTGCCCACCTCCTGAATCCGGCCATCGCTGATTACGTAGATAAAATCCACCTTGCGGATGGTGGCCAAGCGGTGCGCGATAATAATCGTGGTGCGGTTTTTCATCAGTTCGTCCAGCGCGTCCTGCACCAGTTTCTCACTTTCCGCATCCAGCGAACTCGTGGCCTCGTCAAGAATCAGGATTCTGGGATCTTTCAGAATGGCGCGGGCAATGGCGATGCGCTGGCGTTGCCCGCCCGACAGTTTTACGCCGCGTTCGCCCACAATTGTTTGCAAGCCTTCGGGAAACCGCTCAATGAATTCCAAGGCATTGGCTTGGCGGGCGGCCTCGCGGATTTCGGCGGGCTTGGCATTGGGTCGGCCATAGGCAATGTTTTCCTCGATTGTGCCGCCAAACAGCATCACTTCCTGCGGCACAATGCCGATATTTTTGCGCAGTTCGCGCAAGTCAATCGCTTCTATGTCAATGCCGCTGATGCTGATCGTGCCAGATTGCGGACGGTAGTAATGCAGCAGCAACGTGGTAATCGTGGATTTTCCGGCCCCGCTGTGGCCGACCAGCGCGATTTTCTGGCCGCTCTCAATCCGCAGCGATACTTCTTTCAGCACTTCCACATCGGGGCGTGTCGGATAGCTGAAACGCACGTTTTCAAAATGGATGTCGCCCACGTGTTTCAGTGGCTGTTTGTCGGGCATCGCCGTCTGTTCGCTATCTTCCGACAATATTTCCCGGATACGCTCCGACGCGCCGATGGTGCGCTGCAACTGCGAATACAAGTCGCCCAAGCCCGCCACCGAACCGCCAATGAAAGCCGTATAAACGATGAACCCGATCAGTTCGCCTTCGGTGATTGATTTGGTGGCCAGCAACGTTGAAGCAAACCAAATGATGCCCACAATGCCGCCAAACAGCACGAAAATGATGAACGAAGCAAACAAGCCACGGTATTTTGCCGCTTGCAGGGCATTCAACACCACTTGTTGCAGTGAGGTTGAGTAGCGCGAAATCTCGAACGGCTCGTTGGTAAAGGCTTTCACGGTATTCACCGATTGCAGCGTTTCCACAACCACCGTGTTGGCCGCCGCCAGCGAATCCTGCGTTTTCTTGGACAGTTTGCGGATGTAACGCCCGAATACAATGGCCCCGATGACTAAAAACGGAAACGTGGCCAGCATGAACAACGTGAGCTTGGAATACAAAAACAGCATCAATGCCACCCCTGCCACCAATGTGATTACCTGCCGGATGAATTCGGCCAGCGTAAATGAAAGCACGTCTTGCAGTTGCTGCACATCAGAAGTGATGCGGCTGGTGAGTTCGCCCACGCGCCGCTCCTCGAAAAACGGGACGGGCAGCGTGATGAGTTTGGAATAAACCGCCACCCGGATGTCGCGCAGGGCATTTTCGCTCACCCGCGTGAACGTGAATATGCGCAGGAACGAGAAAATGGCATTGACAAACAGAATCGCCATCAACGCCGCCCCGACTTGGTTGATGGTGAAGCCGGCGGCGTTGCCTTTGGCCGCATCCACGAGCTTGCCCGCCAGATACGGAAACGCCAGCGTTGCCAGCGACGACAGCACCAAGCAAACCATGCCGATGATGAAATATTTCCGGTAGGGCCGCACAAACGCGAAAATGCGCATGATCTCACCGATTCCCTGCTTGTCCAGTTTGCGTTTTTTGTCTTCCTCTGTCAATTCCGCCTTAGCTCCGCGTGCCATATATGCAATGAAAAATGTAAAGTAGAGAATGTAAAATGATGAAAACCGATGGTGGGGTTTGGGCTTTTTGAAAGATACTGTTTTACCTCACCCCCGGCCCCTCTCCTACTGAGAGGGGAGCAAAGGCTCCTTTTTCTCACCCCTCTCAGAAGGAGAGGGGCCGGGGGTGAGGTTGTGCAAGCCATCAACCGCTTAATTTCCTTTATATTTCGATTTCACGAAAACATCCTGCGCGTCGGGGTTGCGCATCAGTTGGGGCAGCGTCACGTCCGGGTTTTCGTCCAGGTATTTCCTCACGATTTGCCAGCCCAGCCAACGCCCGATGGCTCCCGGACACTTCTGCCCGATTTCCGCCGTAAACGGCCGTTCACCAATGTATTTCACTTTTACAAAATGGTTTGTCTCATACAATAGTTTTTCCTTCACAAAATGCGCCCAAATGACATCCTTGTTTTGTTCGCTGTCCTTTTGTTGCGCCTCGCTGTAAAAACTGATCAGGCTATCGGGCACGTCGGGCATGATTTGGCGCGTGAATTCCAGCTTTTTGGCGGCCACAACCATTTCGTTCAGCATGGATTTGTCGGCCGGATTTTGGGCAATGTGTTTTTCGGCCATCACGCCCACAATGGACGGAACCAAAGCGGGTTTGGTGTATTTTTTTAGCAGGAAAGCGGGCACATTCGGCACAAACGACCCTTTCGGCCCGACGTAAAAGTCCAGGCTTATCACAATTAGGCTGTCGGAAACCGACAATGCGGCTCCCTCGCGCGACAAAAAGCCGAGACCCGACACCACCGCCTGGATTTTGGGAACCTTGAAACCGGAATAGAAATACTTGGTGTTTCTGAAAGCCGTTTCCAGTTGTTTCTCCACATCATTCATGTTTCCGAAAGTTTGCTGCACTTCGCCGTAAAACTTTCGGTATGCCGGATTCGTAAGCGTCTGCAACATCCGGCTTGCCAGCACCGAGTCGGGCATTTCGGGTTCGGGCTGCAGGAATGCGGTTTTCAGCGACGGGTTCGCGTTCAGGAATGCCATGATTTCGGGCTTGGTCTGCAGGCGCATCATCTGTGAATCCACCCGTTCAACGCGGATGTGCGGCACATCGAGCTTGATTTCGCTGGCATAGTTGTTTGCTTCGCGTTCCGGCGTGCAGGCGGCCAGCGCGGTGGCCAGCACAAATGCCCAAAAACCGCTTGGCTGCTTGTTTTCCGATGCTTTTCTTACTTTCATTTGGGAGGGAAGACGTTTGGGAGGAGACAAAATTTTGCGGTTTTGCGGACTTTATTGCTTAAAATTGCGGTTCGGTTTCTGGACGGAAACTGAAAATAGTATCATTTTCAAACCCCAAACCTGCTTGCGTTGCACGGCTTTTGCCACTCAGGAAACACAACCGTAAACCGAACATTGACAAAGCCGCGTTGGGCGGCAAGACCCCAAGAGTAAAACCGTACAAAACTATGAAAAAAATCGCAGTGCTTGTTTTCGCAATCTCAGTGGCGGCCCCGGCCTTTGCCCAAGTAAAAATGGGTTTCAAG
The DNA here is from genome assembly GCA_043789005.1 of Sphingobacteriales bacterium. Classification (GTDB taxonomy): domain Bacteria; phylum Bacteroidota; class Bacteroidia; order Cytophagales; family 172606-1; genus Xanthocytophaga. The sequence continues at coordinate 14,927 of JAYWIH010000095.1, read as the reverse complement.
TTTTCGCCCAGCATCGCCTTCAACTCAACTGTCACCGAAGGCGCTTACGACAATGTTTCGCCCAATGGCGCAAGTGTGCGGTTCACCGCAGGCCCCATCGCCGATTTCTTCTTTGCCGATAACTACGCCTTCCACACCGGATTCTGGTACACCCTCAAACGAACCGCCGTCACGGGCCGCATTGCCAACGGAACCCAAACCAAAGATGTGACCAGTCTCTACAACATCCAGTATTTGCAGGTGCCGGTAGCGTTCAAGTTCTACACAAACGAGGTGACCACCGATATGCGGATTTACTTTCTGGTAGGCGGTACGATTGACGTGAAGATAGCCGAAAAGCCAAAGGACAAAAACAACAACTGGCTGTATGCACGTTCGCAGGCCGATGACAAGAAGGCGTTCAAGCCGGGCGATTTCGGTTTGCTGCTCGGTGCGGGAGGCGAACTGGTGATGGGAACCAACACCGCCCTGTTTTTCGGGTTGAGCTATAACCGGGGCCTCACCAACGCCTTGGGAGGTGCAACCGATGACTTTGGCAGCCGCATCAGCAACAGCCTGAAAGTACGCAACAGCCTGTTGTCCTTGGATATGGGGGTGAAGTTTTAAACCACCACGCAACTCATCAAGCCGGGTTTCAGTGTTTCAAAACATACTATTTTGAAACGGATGCCGCCGCCGCCAAACACAAAACCCGCGATGTTTCGCGGGTTTTGTGTTTGGCGGGTACGTGGATGGTCATTCGGTTTCCTCTTCAGCCTCAACTTCAGGTTCTATTTCGCGCACCTCGTGTTTTTTCTGGCCTCCCATTTCTATCTCCTCGTCCTGTTGGTTCGTGAATTTGTAGTCAATCACGCCCAAGGATGAATCCTTGACCACCTTCACCCAGGTCTTGTATTTGAAAAGCCATTTCATCCGCATGGAAGGGAAGCCGGCGGTGAAATACCCTTGCAGGTACGGATGCACGGTAAGGGTAATGCCTTTCTCGTTTTGGCGCGTCAGTACGTATTCCAAGTGCGTTTCTATCTGGTCGCTCAACAGTATTGTCGGACCCACTTTGCCCGTGCCGTTGCACGTGGGGCAGGTTTCGCCGGTGGCAATGTGCAATTCGGGCCGCACCCGCTGGCGCGTAATCTGCATCACGCCAAACTTGCTCAGTGGCAAAACCGTAAACTTGGAACGTTCGGTTTTCATTTCCTCGCGCATCTTGTCATACAGCAGGCGTTTGTTCTCCGCCTTTTTCATGTCAATGAAGTCAATGGAAATGATGCCGCCCATGTCGCGTACCCGCAGTTGGCGGGCAACTTCGCGGGCCGCCTCCAGATTGGTGTTCACGGCGGTTGCCTCTTGGTTGGCTTCCGTGTTTGAGCGGCTGCCGCTGTTCACGTCAATCACGTGCATGGCCTCGGTATGCTCCACAATCAGGTAGCCGCCGCCGGGCAGGCTCACCGAACGCCCGAAAATGGATTTGAGCTGCTTTTCAATGCCGAACTGTTCAAAAATCTTGCTTTTGCCGACATAAAGTTTGACAATCTTTTCCTTTTCAGGGGCAATGGTCTGGATGTAAGACCGGATTTCCTCAAACGAATCCTTGCTGTCAACGGTGATGCTGTCAAAACTTTCGTTGAGCATATCGCGCATCATGGACGAGGCACGGTTCATTTCACCGATAATCTTGTCGCGCGGGCGGGCATCGCGCAGCAGTTGCATACCGGTCTCCCATTTTTCCAGCAGGTTTTGCAAATCCCGATCCAGTTCGGCTACTTCCTTGTCTTGTGCCACCGTACGCACAATGATGCCGAAATTGTGGGGCTTGATTGAGTTCAGCAGGCGTGCCAGCCGCTGCCGTTCGGTCTTGTTGACGATTTTCTTGGAAAGGTTGACCCCGCCGCCAAACGGAACCAGCACTATGTAGCGGCCCGCCAGCGAAATCTCGCACGAGAGGCGTGGGCCTTTGGTTGATATGGGCTCTTTCAAGACCTGCACCAGTATGGGTGCATTGCGGTGGAGTACCTGCGAGACTTTGCCAAACTTGTCAATTTCCGGCTCCAGTTGTATTCCGTTCAAGCGGGTGCCGTTGAAACGCTTGGCAATCACGTCTTGGGTGAATTTCTGGAGCGAGGCGAAGTTGGAGCCTAAATCCTGGTAGTGCAAAAACGCGTCTTTCTCATAGCCAATGTCCACAAAAGCGGCATTGGAGCCGGTTGACAGTTTCCGCACCGCACCCAAGTAGATGTCGCCAACCGTGAATTGGGTTTCGTTCTCCTCGATATGGTATTCTACAATGCGCTTGTCTTGTAAAAGAGCTATCCTTCCACCTTTCGCGGTGGAGTTGATAACTAATTCGTTACTCAAGGTTTTAAGGTTTTAAAATGATCGGGACACGCAAAATGGTTTCGGATAATGGAGTCGTCGCGGTGTTTGGGGCTGCAAATGCGAGCCGTGAATGATGCGGCAACCGGTTTCCGGCTTGGTGAGGGGCATACGAGGAAAATAGCCAAAATCCCGTTTGGCAGAAAAAGGGGCATCGGGTGAAAAAGCGGTTTTGCCCTGCGGCAAACAGCCGTTGTGTTGTTCGGACTGTGATTTGTCCGGCTGCCATCGCGATTCAACCTTGCACGGCAACCCTCATGTACGCCTCCGCACGCAGGCAGTGCGCCAAATGCAGGGGTAGCGGTGCTTCAGCGCACCATCACGGGTATTTTTAAAAAACTGACAGACCGGCGGGCGTGAGGCCAAAACAACCGCCTGAGCATGGGTTGGTATGTTTTGCACCTGACACTACAGAAAATCTTGGTCATGAACAGGCTGGCAGACGGCAACAAAAATGGGATTGGTATTTTCCTGAAAGTACACTACTCAAAAAAACCGGTGCGGGGAAACAAAAAATGGTTTCCAAAGGTGTGATGCCACCTTCGGAAACCATCTTTCACTTTATTTCTTCTTGTGCCGGTTTTTTCTCAGGCGTTTTTTTCTTTTGTGGGTGGCTATCTTGTGTCTTTTTCTTTTTTTTCCGCAAGGCATGATTGAAAGTGTTTTGAAGTGAATGATAAATGTGAAACTAATGGAAATATGTCAGTCAATGGGTTGCAATGGGTTTGGGCATTTGAAAAGGTACTATTTTTTTGCCTGCCGGGGTTTTCATTTCAGTTTTTCCAAATACTCGTCCGCCGCATTCCTGACCATCACATCCTGCGTGGCCGCTTTGGCTTCTTGCAACAGTAGCCGGGCATTGTCCTTGTCGCCCTGCTCGGCGTAGCTGATGCCCAAATACAGTTTGGCTTGCAGGTTGGCCGGGTTGTTTTTCAGAATTTCTTCGAAGCGCGACTGCGCCTTGCCGTACTGCCCCGACTTTATGGAAAGCAACCCCAGATTGAATTGCGCCTGCTCGTTTTTCGGATCGGCTGCCAACACCTCGCGCAACAACAGCACTGCCTGCATCGGCGATTGCGAATTGACGTAAGTCATCGCCATTTTCGCCTTGGCATCCAGCCGTTTCGGGTTGCGGTCAAGCACTTGCTGGTAATAGGCTCTCGCCTTTTCGCCAAGCGGCTTGGCCTTTGCTTGGTCGGTTGCAAAGAAAAACGCATCGTAATAGGCATCTCCGGCATTCATCAGCGTTGTCGCGTCCGTTTTTAGGTCGGCGGCGGCTTGACGGTACAGCGCAACACTGTCGAAAAGCATGGCCGAACGATACAGTTCAGCCAACGAATCGGCAAAGATACGCTTTTTTTCCTTATCGGCGACGGTCAGGTAGAGGTTTGTGAGTTTTTTTGCGGCTTGCTGCTCCTCAACTCCAAGTGCCTCCCCATGACTTTGGTTGTCCGCCGTTTGCGTGCTGTCGTTGGCCGGTTTTGCGTTGGCTTGTGGCTTGCCCCCATCGCTGACAATGATTTTGGGAAGACTGTAAAGGATGCCGGTGGCGGCCAATGCCACTGCAATGGCTATGATTTGCGATTTTTTCATGGATAGGGCTCGGAAAATTATGGGTCACACGGCAAAGTGGGTGTCTGAAAACCCCGGACAGGCCAAAACGCCACACGGAAAGGAAACACAAAGCCGAGCAAATGTGTTTCCTTTCCGTGTGGCGACTTTGAAAAAGCCCCCTGCCGTTGTAGGGCCGGGTACAAACAAATCAATTATCGGACACTTGTATTTTCTTGCTGGTCTTGATTTGCTCAACAAAAGTTTTGGCGGGCTTAAATGCGGGCACAAAATGCTCGCCGATAACCATGGCCGTGTTTTTTGAAATGTTTCGGGCCACTTTTTTGGCTCTCTTCTTGTTCACAAAACTGCCAAAACCGCGAATGTAAATATTGTCGCCCTCAGACATGGAGTTTTTCACAACGTCCAGGAATGACTCCACCGTTTGGGCCACATCCGCCTTGTCGATGCCGGTCTTGTCAGCGATTTCTGAAATTACCTCTGCTTTCGTCACTTGATTATGTGTTTAAAGTTTGTACTATTTATAGATTCACTCAGAAATTAGGATGTGGATGCGTGGGCAAAATTAAGGTATTGCCGCTGATTATGGAAACACTTGCCGAAATATAATCGTTTAATCTTGAGGTAAATACTACATCGGTTGGCAAACATACAGGGGGCTGCACCGTGCATATTCGATAAATGGAACGTGTAAAAAGGAGTGCATATTATCAAGATTGAGCAGGTCTTCCAAGTTTCAGGCACGCACCCCCCCAATCGTATTTAACAACGTTGCATCCTTGAATAATACAAAGCACAACGCCAAAAATTTTGCCGATCTCCTGATTGGCTGGTACCAATACCACAAGCGCGACCTGCCTTGGCGGCACACTCTCGACCCCTACCGGATATGGCTTTCGGAAGTGATTTTGCAGCAAACCCGCGTAAAACAGGGCCTGCCGTATTACGAGGCATTCGTCAGCAGGTTCCCCACGGTTTTTGACTTGGCGGCGGCCAGCCAACAGGAAGTCTTACGGCTTTGGCAGGGTCTGGGCTACTACTCCCGCGCAAGGAATATGCAATATACGGCACAACTCATTGTGAATCAATACGATGGCGTGTTTCCTGCGAATTTTGCCGGTTTGCTTAAACTCAAGGGCGTGGGAACTTACACGGCGGCGGCCATTGCCTCGTTTGCCTTTGGCGAAAGCGTGGCCGTTTTGGATGGCAACGTGTACCGGGTTTTGGCGCGTTTGTTCGGCATTGAAACTGACATTGCCACCCACCAAGCCAAAGCGGAGTTCATGCGGGTGGCTAACGGTCTGGTTTGCACCGACCGGCCCGGCCTCTATAACCAAGCCATCATGGAGTTTGGTGCCATCCAATGCACACCCGCCAAGCCCGATTGCCTAATTTGCCCGTTCCAGCAGCAATGCAATGCTTTTTTGACGGGCAGGCAGGCTGTGCTTCCGGTGAAGCACAAAAAGGTGACCGTGAGGAATCGTTTTTTTCATTACATCGTGTTCTCGTTTCAAGACCGGATTGCCCTGCGGCTCCGGGCCGGAAAAGACATTTGGCAGGGGCTTTACGACTTTCCGCTCATCGAAAGCGACACGCTTTTGGAAACTGAGGCACTGCTGGCAATGCCCGGATTCGCGTTGTTGTGGGCGGCAAACGGCAATGGCAAAAATAGTATCCTTGAAATGTCCCAAACCTACCTTCACCTGCTTACGCACCAGCGGGTGGAGGCAAGGTTTTTCAGGATCCGGTTGAGTGAACTGCCGATTCTGGCTCCCGATGTTCGTTTTTATGACCTTGCGCAAGTCCACGCGCTGCCTAAACCCGTGCTGATTGACAAATATTTGAGGGAACATTTTTTTTGATTCGATTTATCCGATAGCTTTGAAATTCTCAAGCCCGGCCGTCACGCCATTGTGGATTGGCAGGCGGGTCTTTGAAACCTGAAAACACATCCGAATCACCACCCAAATAAGTACCGACCCACATGGCAAGCTACAACAAGATTACACTGATTGGCAACGTGGGCCGCGACCCCGAAATCAAGCAGATAAGTGCCGACCGCAAAGTGGCGGACTTTTCAATGGCCATCACCGATGCCTACACCGACCGCAGCGGCGTGAAGCAGGAAAAGACCGAATGGTTCAAGGTCAGTTTCTGGAACCAAAAAGCCGACATCATTGAGAAATACGTGCGCAAGGGCACGCAGATTTTTGTGGAAGGCAAAATGTCGGTGCGCACGTACGTGGACAAAGAGGGAAAAGACCGGTATTCGCTGGAGATACTCGGCAGCGATTTCACGCTGCTCGGCAGCCGCGACGGCGGCGGGCAGCCGGAAGGCGGCAACAGTGGGGGCTACCAAGCCAGCCACCCCCCAGCGCAAAACATCGCGAAAACCCCGGATGTGGCCTTGCCGCCCGCCGGAGCCGGTGACGACGACCTGCCGTTTTAAAAACAATCCCGGCCCGCAAAGGCCGGGATTGTTTGTTCCTGCACCAGCCACCCAAAAACCGGACGGGGCTTGAAACAAGCCGGAAAATAGTATCTTTGGAAATGCCCAAACCCGCCCGGTTGAAAAACAGGGCGGCAACTACCGAAAGCCAACGCCTTGGAAACCAATGCCGGCCCGCCACCCGGCTGGGTGTTTGCCCTCAACCCGACGGAAGTGCTGGCCAGTGTGATTCCGGCCCTCGCACTCCTCGTTTTCCTCCTTTTCCTTTCGGCACTGGTTTCGGGTGCCGAGTCGGCGTTTGCCACGCTGACCGATGAGGAGAAAAAAGCCTACCGCCCCGCCACCGGGTTTGCCAACCAACTGATAGGCAGACTGATAAACAAGCCGAAAGTGCTGCTGGCCACGTTGGTTACTTTTAATACACTCACGCACATACTTATTGTGGCAGTTGCCGTCAATGTGTTTTGGCACAGTCGGCAAGTCTACGCGTTAGGCGGGGTTTGGGCTTTTGTACTGATACTATTTTCCGGCTTTGCCATTGTGTTTTTTGGCGAGGTGCTGCCCAAGGTGTATGCCCAGCAAAACCGCGCGTTTTTCCTGCGCACCTCCGCTTGGTTTGTCACGGTTGCCGTGTATGTGCTGAGTCCGTTCACGTGGCTGCTGCTGGTGCTGACCGGCTACATTGAGAAACGTCTGCACCGGCGCGGCTACAGCATTTCGGTGGAGGCCATCAACCAAGTGCTGGAAAGCGACAAGTCGGGTACGGCATCGGCAGAGGAAAAAGGTTTTTTGCGGGGAGTGGCCAATTTCGGCATGATTACGGCCAAGCACATCATGCGGCCACGGTTGGATATCATGGCTTTGACCCAGGATTTGGACTTCCATGAACTGATGGACCGGATCAATAAGTCGGGATATTCGCGCATTCCGGTGTATGACGAAACCATTGACAGCATCACCGGCATCCTGTACATCAAGGATTTGCTGCCGCACTTGGACGAAAACGAGGATTTTGATTGGCACCCGTTTTTGCGGCCACCGTATTTCATCACCGAAAACAAGCGGATCGGCGACTTGCTGCACGATTTCCAAGGGCGGCGCGTACACATGGCCATTGTGGTGGACGAATACGGCGGCACTGCCGGGTTGGTGACGCTGGAAGACATCATGGAGGAGATTGTGGGCGAAATACGCGATGAAACCGATGAGCACGAGCAGCCTTTCACGCAGATTGATGCCCACACGTACGTTTTTGAAAGCAAAATCCTGCTCAATGATTTCTGCAAGTCGCTGGAAATAAACCCGGCGGTATTTGAAAAAGTGCGCGGCAACAGCGAATCGCTGGGCGGCCTACTGCTTGAGTTATTTGCCCGCCTGCCCCAAACCGGCGAAAAAACGGAGTTTGCCAACTTGGGTTTTGCGGTGCTGGCCGCCGACACAAAGAAGATAAAACGCGTGAAGGTGACGGTGAAATGAAAATCCGGCATCTTTGTTGCCATTTCCTACCCGCCCAAACGGCAACCGACCTCAAAGTTTCGCCAATTCCGCCAGATACTGCCTCGCCAATTGTTCGCGGTCGAAATGGCGGCGGGCGTAGGCGAAACCATTCAGGCCATCGGCGGTGAGTTTTTGCGGTTCGGCCATGTAGAGCCTTATCTTGTCGGCAATATCGGCGGGGTTTTCGGGTTCGGCATACAGGCCGCACCGCGCCGCTTCCACCAACTCGCGCGATACGCCGTCTATCACCATCAGGATCGGCTTTTGGCACGACATATAATCGAATGTCTTGTTGGAATACACGGTCTTGAACGTGTCGTTTCGCGCCAGTACCGACGCACCCAAATCCGAAGCAAGGATGTATTTGAAAACTTCCTTTTTGGGCACCGAATCCACGAACTGCACATTGCCCAGTCCGCGCTTGCGCACTTCTTCGCGGAGCATGGTTTTCTGCATCCCATCGCCAATCAGCACCATGCGTACGTTGGTTTCTTTCAGCAATTCCGCAACTTCGATAAGCTGGATCAGGTGGTTGGCCACGCCGTGCGCACCCACGTACGTGACCACGAATTTGCCTTGCCAACCCAGTTTCTCCCTGAAAGTCCGCGAATCGAATGAATGCAGCAACGCTTCGGAGAGCGAAAAATCGGCGGCGTTGGGAATCATCACCGTCTTGCCGGCCGGAACGTTCTTGTTCCGGATCAGTTTCTGTTGGAATGCCGGGGTGAGGCAGTTAATGAGCCGCGCCTTGCGGTACATGAAACCCTCGAACCAAAACGCAAACCGGATGATGGTGCGGCTGGTGAGCACGCCCGTGTCAATGGCCGATTCGGGCCACAAATCACGGATTTCAAACACCAGTGGAACGCGTTTCCAGCGGGAAAGCAAAAAGCCGGTGATGCCCACAAACAGCGGTGGCGAAGTTACCAGCACCACGTGGCAGCGGCGGCGGGCGTAAAAAACCCCGGCAATGACGCTGGAAAAAACAAAGGAGAAATACGCCCACAGCCGCCCGGCAAAATTGGTGTTGTAAGCCTCCGAAACGTGGCAGCGGTACACTGTGATGTTGGCCCCGTAGCTTTCGCGGACAATGAACCGGCCCCGGTGCTTGTCGCGTTTGCGGCCGGAAGCGTAATGCACCATGCCGCTGATTACGGTGACTTGGTGTCCGCTTTCGGCCCAGACCCGTGTCATTTCATTGAACCGCGACCCGCCCGGATCGTCCTTTTCCAAGAAATACTGGTGAACCAGAAGTATGTGCATGGTTTGTTATTTGTAGGGGCCGCCCTTGCGGCTGCCCAAAATGTGGCGGGTAAAATAGTATCCTCCCGAAATGCCAAACCCGGTGGCGGTGTTGCCCGTTCGGATTTCAAATCCGGCGGCTCCGCGTCCGGGATTCAAAATCCCGGACAACCGGCTCGGACAACCCGCAGCAAGAAACCTGTGAGGTTTTTAAAACCTCACAGGTTTGGGCTTTTCAAAAGATACTATTTGCCGGATTGATTGGGCCGCCACGTTTTGGGCGGCTATAAGGGCCGCCCCTACGGTACGGTCAATCAAAAAGCGGCCAAAGCACGCCGAAACCGAACGTGCGCCGCTGTCCCGGATAATACGGTGCGGTGAAATACCCGTTGCCGGGAAAACCCTGGTTGGCGTGGGCGAATTTGGCAAACAGCCGCACCCGGTTGATGCGGGCATTGACAAACGCATCAACCACCGGGTAGGCATTGACCGCAAACTCATTTTGCAAATGGAACTGGCCGGTGGCGGGCATATAGGCATCGGCAAAATACGTGGACTTGTAATGCACATCCACGCCGATTTGCAAATACAACGCTTTGCGGAACAGCGGCCCTTCCAAATACCAGCGGGCATTGGCAAACAACTGCGGAATGCGCAGCACATCGGCACCAGTGGTGACCTGTGTGAAATGCACTTGGTTGATGGCGTGGAAAACCTTGCCGTGGTAGGCCAGCGTGCCCCCCAACTGGATGATCTGGAACGGTGTGCTTTGCCGGGGCGCGGCGGCCACATCGAAATAAATGTAGTTGGCAAGGTTGGTGAGCGAAACCTGCGGCTCGAAATACAGTTTGCCCACGCGCAAGTTCAACTGCCCGAAAAGCTGGTTCATGCTGACGGCACTGAAAGCATTGTCCCACCGGAAATGATTGCCCGACATCCGTTGCTGCACCAGCGTGGGCGAATACAGCATACTCAGGTAGCCAGCCCTGAACCACGGCGACTCAAAGGTGCCACTGAGCCGGTAGTCGCGGAAGAGCAGGTATTCGCCTTCGGCATACAATTTTATCCGTTTGCTGAACCGGTACTGACCCCAAGCACCCAGGAAATTCTCGGCGCGCCGCACTGTTACGGGTTCGTACTCGGTATTGGTCGGGCTGATATAGGGGATGCCTCTGGATTTTTCGTATGCCCCGCTGTAGGCAATGCTGAAATCGCGCCGCCGGGCGTAGAGCCGGTAATCCCAACCACGGAAAGTGCCTTTCAGCCCCACTTTGTTTTCGTACAGCACAAACCGCGTCTGGTCTTGCGTGGCATCATCCGAGTAATAGTAGGTGCGGGTGGTGTCGTTGGGGAAAAGGTCGGGATAAAAATTTCTTTCGCCGCGCAGGCGGGCAAAATCGGGGTAGCGCGGTTGTAAATCTTGGTAGGAGTAGCGTTGGGTCTGGCGGTCGAAAATATGGTAAACCTGGAATCCGTTGCCAAACTTGTATTGGTGGTACAGGTGCAATTGGGTACGGAAATCCTGGGAACGCACCTGCTGCTGGTTGCTTCGGCCGGGAGCCAACTGCGACCGGCCATTAAGGTCGAAATCCGTGAGCAGGCTGTCTTGCTGTTGGTTCAGGGTCAGCGCCTCAAGCAGGCCGCCTTGGTCGTTGAGCGTGTGGTTCAGGTGCGAGAAATGCGCCAGCACGTGGTAGGCACTGTCGGGTGAGAGCCAGCGCGTATAAAGTACCACCGAATGATGGTCGGCGTGGCGTTCTTCGCGACCTTGCCGGCCTTGGTAGCCGAATTGCTTGGCGGAGGTGAGCCGTTGGTAGTCGAGGCCGAAATTCCAGCGCGGGTTCACGTTCCGGCTGTGGCCCACCTCCAGCAACTGCTGGAACCGCCCGCCCTGCACGTACTTCAGGCTCGTGTACGGCGATTTGGTATCGTAATATTTCACCTCGTCGGGCCCGAAGGTGTAGGGCGTGTAGGCATTGAGGCCCGCATATGTGCCTATCTGGATAGGCGGCGCGTAAAAGACCGGACGCAGCGGTGTGCCCAGATTGCCCAGGTCGGCGTAGCGGTTGCCAAACCGGTTCACGAAGTTGTAGTTGTGGAAATTATCCATCGCCGTATCCACCGCGTAGGTCGTGTCACGGTCTTTGAGCAAATCGGCTTCCAGAAGGTAGCGCGTGGTCAACGGCCCGTACACTTGCTTGGTCGAGTCGTCCAGTATCTGGGATTGCGACGACTGGCTGGGATTGGTTTGGGCATGGGCAAGGCAGCCGATGAAAAAAAACAGGCTCCAAAACTTCATGCCGTCACGCCGAATAATGGGTAGTAGGGAAATCACGCGCAAATGTAAGGCGGATTGGGGCAATAACAGCATTCCGGAGGCCAAACCTTTGCGGAGGGCTGGCAAGGCCAACTGCCGCAAGACCGGGCGTGGCTTCGGAACGGCGGATTCGAGAAGGGCGGGTTTGGGTGTTGGGAAAGATACTATTTCAACAAATTGCAATCCTTACAATTCATTGAGCAAACGCTGCGCCTTGTCTTTGTATGCCTCCGTATGCCGCACCAAGGTGGTTAAGTAGGTGGCGGCTTTCTTGCGTTCATCCTTTTTCACGTGTACCAATGCCAGATACCACTGCGCCTGCGCCGAGAAAGCGGAATCAGGCTGCTGGGCCGCCATGAGGAGGTATTGCTCGGCCTCTTCCAAGCGGTTGGTTTCTATGCAGGCAATGCCGGCGTAAAAAAGCGTTGACGGCGTGGCTTGGCGTTCCTCGTGCGATTTTTCGAATTTCCCCAAAGCCTCGCAGTAGTGGCCTTGCTCATACAGTTGCAGGGCTTCGTCTTTCGGGCCGTTGGCATCCGGCGCACGCTCCACAAAAGTAACTACGTTCGGGTAAGGCTGGTAATAGTTTTCAAACAGGCGGTTGTCGTGGAATGACCGGCAGTAGAACAAAACCATTGCACCGGCGCACACCACGGCCACGGCTGCCCACACCCGGCGGAAACGGGCGGGCTTTTCCATGCCCGCAGTTGGCTCAGACACCGCAATCTGTGCCTCCAGATGCTGCAGTCGCCGTTTCAATTCCATCCGATTTAATTGAGTATTTTCCACCTTTTTCTTGTTAAGCATATCCCGTCAAAAATCGAGCGTTCCAAGCGGAACGGTTTTAACAGTTAGTTATACATTCAGTTGAAACGTAAACGTCCGCACACCAAAAAAAATGGCCGGGTTCCGGAATGGGTTTGCTGCGGCACACGGGATTCACGCCTGAGTTTCAACAAAACACCAAGGGCATCCGCGTTAGGTGCGACGGCACTGTGGCTGGCATCCGGGGTTTTGGCATTGCTGGCGATACTATTTCGGGAACGGTTTTTTTTCAACTGCCAACCGGGCGGCGGTTGTTTGCATTTTCCCTTACTTTGCACCTGAATAAACTTACACATAAATAATAATGCCAACCATCCCAATACTGTCCGGTTTCCGTATGATTCGCCCCGTGATTCTCATTGCCATGGCCTTGAGTGTTTTTACTCATTGCAAACAGAACGGCAAAAATGCCGCCACCGAGGTGAACCGCGATTCGCTGCAGATTCAATTCGATGCGCTGAGCGACAGCCTGCGGGTAAGCTGGAACGAAATGACTGCCTCGGACGATGAGAAAATCCGCGCCACGGGCAGCCTGCTCGAAGCAATCGGACAATCGTGCAACCCCGACAAGGCCATGTACGGCAATGTTCGGCGGCGGCAGCAGAACCTGCCAGCCCAACGGTATCCCGGCCCCGACTCGCTCACCTCCGATGGCATTGACCGCTACGATGCCTCCACCGATTCGCTGCTCAATGCCTTGCGGGTGTTTTACGAGCGAACCGGGCCGCAGGGTTGCTGCAACGCCTGCGACTCGCTGCTGAACCAAGTTGAGCAACTGCACGGCTCGGTGGTCATGTACCGCATCCGTTACGACGGGCATGGCCGCCAATACAACGCTTTGGTGTTGCAGCAGAAAGAGAACCTTGCCCGCCTCAAACCCGAATATGGCAGACTCAAGCCGAAACAATTGTTTTCGCTCATGCAATAAGCGCAGCCGGTTGCCTTGTCTCGGCACGGGTTTATTTGGCGTATGCCGCCCGGATTTGGTTTTTATTCCGGCCACCGGCTAATAAACCAAATTTAACGTGGGCTTTGAAAGGACAAGCGATAGATTTCTAATTTTTGTTTAAAAATATCTTGAAATAGTAATAAAAAATAAAATAAACTACCTTTGCAATGTTTTTGGCAGCGGCGGGTTTGCACGTTTGGAAACATACTATTTTGCCCGCTGCCACGACATTCATGATTTTTCAATCAAACCAATAGTATTATGGCTTACATAGAACCGGCGCCGATCAAAGACCGGGCAAACCCGCTGGAGTCCATGATGTCGCGTTTTGATGCGGCGGCGCAACTGCTCGGCATGGACGACCAGATGTACAATATTCTCAAAGTTCCGGCGCGGCAAGTGATTGTGGGCCTGCCCGTGACCATGGACGATGGCAGCGTGCGGGTATTTGAAGGCATCCGCGTGATCCACTCCAACATCCTGGGGCCAGCCAAGGGCGGCATCCGCTTCGACCCCGATGTCACGCTGGACGAAGTGCGTGCCTTGGCCGCTTGGATGACGTGGAAATGCGCCGTGGTGGACATTCCCTACGGCGGGGCAAAGGGCGGCATTGCCTGCAACCCGCGCGAAATGTCGTCGGGCGAGATTGAGCGGCTTGTGCGTGCCTACACCATTTCCATGCTCGATATTTTCGGCCCCGACAAAGACATTCCCGCCCCCGACATGGGAACCGGCCCGCGCGAAATGGCCTGGCTCATGGACGAGTACTCCAAGGCCAAAGGCATGACTGTGACCGCCGTGGTGACCGGCAAACCGCTGGTGCTGGGCGGCTCGCTGGGCCGCACCGAAGCCACCGGCCGGGGCGTGATGGTGACCGCGCTGGCGGCCATGGAAAAACTGCGCATAAACCCCTACAAGGCCACCGGAGCGGTGCAGGGCTTTGGCAACGTGGGTTCGCACACCGCCGACTTGCTGCACGAACGCGGCGTGACCATCCAAGCGGTGAGCGACATCAGCGGCGCGTATTACAACGACAAGGGCATTGACATTGCCGAGGCCATCCGCTACCGCGATGCCAACAAGGGTTCGCTGGAAGGGTTTGCGGGTGCCGAGAAAATCAGCAACGACGAACTGCTCACCTTGGCGGTGGATGTGCTGGTGCCGGCGGCCAAGGAAGATGTGATTACAATGAGAAACGCCGCCAATATTCAGGCACGGATGATCATTGAAGGAGCCAACGGCCCCACCTCGGCCTCGGCTGATGCGGTGATTAACGATAAGGGTATTCTGGTGGCTCCCGATATCCTGGCCAACGCCGGTGGCGTGACGGTTTCGTATTTTGAGTGGGTGCAAAACCGCCTCGGCTACAAATGGACGCTGGAACGCGTGAACCGACGCAGCGACCGCATCATGCGCGATGCCTTTGACAAGGTGTACCAGACTTCGCTGGAATTCAAGGTGTCCATGCGGATTGCGGCCTACATCGTGGCCATCAAGAAAGTGGCCGACACTTATAAGTACCGGGGCGGCTACTGATGTGAATTTGGAATGCGGATTTTGGAATCTCATCCAAACCAGAAACACCAAACCCTCGGATTTCAACATCCGGGGGTTTGGTGTTTCTGAAAGATACTATTTTTGGAGACGCTGTTTTGCAGGCTGCGGGGTTTTCAGCAATCGCATTTTTCGGCCACGTAAAACAAGTC
>JAYWIH010000094.1:0-51098 GCA_043789005.1 Sphingobacteriales bacterium | reverse complement strand
ATGTTCCTGTTCGGGCGTGTCCGACCCGAAAACATCCTTACAAGGCGGATTTTGGCGCGCCTGCCCGTGAACGGATTGCTTCGTGCCTCGCAATGACGGTTCTTTTTAAGTCTGCGTAAAATCAGTGATATAAAACAGTGACATGAAATAGTATCTTTTCAAAAGCCCAAACCCCCTTTACAGCCCAGTGAAGCACCTGATCAGTTTTGTCATCCGCCACGTTCCGCGCAAGTATTTGCAGTTGGTGAGCCACTTCGCCATGAAAATAGTGGCGGTTTTTTACCGTGGCAATACAGTGGAGTGTCCGGTTTGCGCCAGCCGTTTCCGCAAGTTCCTGCCGTATGGCCGCACCAATCCGCGCGAAAATGCGCTGTGCCCCAACTGCTTGGCCCTGGAACGCCACCGGCTGATGTGGCTGTATTTGCAGCGCAAAACCGATTTTTTCACCGCACCGCACCGGCTGCTGCACGTGGCTCCCGAACATTGCTTCATTGACCGGTTTGAAAAAATGGCAAACCTGGACTACGTGACGGCCGACATAGAGTCGCCGTTGGCAAAGGTGAAAATGGACATCCACCACATTCCGTTCGGCGAAAACACGTTTGACGTGGCTTTTTGCAACCACGTCATGGAGCACGTGGACGATGATATCCGCGCCATGAGCGAACTGTACCGCGTGCTGAAACCGGGCGGCTGGGCAATCATCCAAAGCCCCATGGACACCACCCGCGCAACCACGCTGCAAGACCCGGCCATAACCTCACCCGCCGACCGCGAAAAACATTACTGGCAAAGCGACCACCAGCGGCTTTACGGACGCGACTACGCCCAACGCCTTGAAAAAGCCGGTTTTGCCGTTGCCGCCGACCGTTTTGTAATGGAGCTGCCTGCCGCCGAGGTGCAGCGATATGCCCTGCCGCGCGAAGAAATCGTGTACGTATGCAGCAAACCCTGATTTTACGGGTTCGGGCATTTTAAAAGATACTATTCTGTCTTGAATCGCGGACAGGCACGGATACCGCAGATTGCGCGGATGCTTTTTTTCTTTTATCCGTGCCATCGGTGAATATCCGCAATTCAGACATTACGGGTTTGGGCTTTTTGAAAGATACTATTTTTGCCAAGCCATTCCCAAGGCCGGAAACCGCTCCCGAAAAAATATTCTTGCCCGCCCGCCGAACTTCTTTAACCGCATTTTAATCTCCTTTTAATCCCTTTTTAATTCCCCGCTTTTCCAAAGCGTTTACCTTTGAATCCATAATGGTTCGCACCACGGTTTCCCGCCCTCGGGTTCTTTTTTTGTGGCTTACGAGGCATTGAGCATGAGCTTTGGTAAGTCTAAACTGCCTATCGCATTTTTAACACGCTATCAGATTCCGGAGAGAACTGTTTCCGAATATTCACTTTCCGCCCGGAAACAGTACTAATCCGGAAACAGCACAAATAAGGATTAACAACAAGCCCGTAAAGAGAAACAGTATACCGGGCGGCATATTTCACCCATCCTGCACAGCCCATTCCCAAACGCCAGCCATGCTCATTGACGCTCAATCTTTAGTTGCCAGATCCGTTCTCGAATATGACGTGTGCATTGTCGGCTCCGGGCCGGCCGGCATCACCCTTGCCAAACAACTCACCAGCCAGCGCGTGCGGGTGTTGCTGCTGGAAAGCGGCGGGCTGCAACACGAGGATGCGCCACAAACCCTGAACGAAGGCAGCAGCACGGGCAGCCCCCAATACCTGCCCCTTGAAGGGTTGCGCAGCCGCCAGTTTGGCGGTACGGCCAACCAATGGCACATTGACATTGGCGACGGGCAGACGGGCGTGCGGTATATGCCCATGGACGAGGTGGACTTTGAGCAACGCGACTGGCTGCCCTACTCCTGCGGATGGCCGTTTTCGGGTGCGCACCTGAAACCTTATTATGAACGCGCCCACCTCATGTGCCGGGCCGGGAACTTTGCCTATGATGCCGATAACTGGGAGCGTCACGACTCGCCCCGGCTGCCACTGCCCGAAGACAAGCTGGTAACCAGAATGTTCCAGTTCGGGCCCAGCAATGTGTTCACCCGGCAATACCGCGACGAACTGGTCAATTCAAAATACGCATCGGTGTGCATCCACGCCAACGTGACCGAGATAGAAACCACCGAAGATGCCCGTTCGGTAACATCTTTGCGGGTGAAAACACAGGAAGGCAAGGAATTCCGGGTGCAAGCCAAAATATTTGTGCTGGCCGCCGGGGGCATTGAAAACGCCCGCCTGCTGTTGCTATCCAATCAAACACAGAAACACGGGCTGGGCAATGCCAACGATTTGGTGGGCCGTTTTTTCATGGATCACCCGCTGGTGCAGGGCGGCACCATCATCCCCCGCAACCGCGACATTTTCCGGCGGCTGGCCATGTACGATATGCGCTGGTTCATCAATAATTGCATTGTCATGGGCAAGGTAAGCCCCAACGAGGAGTATATGCGCCAAGAACGGCTGCTCAATGGCAGCACCCTGTTTTTCCCGAAAGGCCGTGGCTCTTGGTTGCGGCCAGCTTGGACGGAGAAGCAGGTCAGAACGCTGCAGTCGGCCAGAAAGATGTACTCGTACCTGAAACGCGGCAAGCGGCCACCCGGTTTCCTGAGGCATTGCGCGTCGCTTGCCATCCGGTCTGATGCCCTGCTGGTGTGCCTTTACCGCAAAGTGCGCCACAAAATCAAGAAGCACAGTGCCAGCACACCCAACATCACTTGGGGCGGCTGGTCGGAAAATGCCAACACACACAAGCACTTTGATACCATTGAAGTGATCCACCAGACCGAGCAAGTGCCCCACCCGGACAACCGGATTGTGCTGGGCGATGAAACCGACGCGCTGGGCCAGCGCAAGGCGCACTTGGTCTGGAACTGGATGCCAGACGATGTGGAAGGCATCATGCGGATACAGGAACTGTTCAAAGAAAGCTTTGAAGCCGCCAACCTGGGTACTTTTAATATTGCCCGCGACAACGGCAAACCGGTGCTGCTCTCCCCCACCACCCACCACCACATGGGCACTACCCGGATGCACGACGACCCGGAGCAAGGAGTGGTGAATGCCGACAACCAAGTGCATGGCATCGGCAACCTGTTTGTGGCGGGCAGTTCGGTGTTTCCGTCGGGCGGCTACGCCAATCCCACGCTCACCATCGTGTCATTGTCCATCCGCCTAGCCGATCATATCCACGCACGGCTGGCTACGGTAAAAAAAATAGCGGACCGGAACCGGCCGCAAAACCATCGCAAACGCAAAACGCCTGATATTGCCCGTGGGGGTTTGGGCTTTTTGGAAGATACTAATTAGCCCCACCCCGGCCCTCCCCGAAGGAGAGGGAGAGAAGATCCCCCTCTTTCGGAGGGGGTTGGGGGAGGCCTCAGGTTTGGCCTTTTTGAAACATACTATTTTCCCCGTTGCCTCGGAGAAACAAAAAACCTTCATTCCCACTCAATCGTGGCCGGTGGCTTGGATGAAATGTCGTACACCACGCGGTTCACACCCTTTACTTTATTGATGATTTCATTGGAAATTTCGGCCAGGAAATCGTAGGGCAGGCGGGCCCAGTCGGCGGTCATGCCGTCCACGCTGGTCACGGCACGCAGGGCCACGGCGTTTTCGTAGGTGCGTTCGTCGCCCATCACCCCCACCGATTGCACGGGCAGCAGTATCGCCCCGGCCTGCCAAACCTCGTCGTAAAGTTGGTGGCGTTTCAATCCGTTGATGTAAATCGCGTCCACTTCCTGCAATACCCGCACTTTCTCGGCGGTGACATCGCCCAGAATGCGGATGCCCAGACCCGGCCCCGGAAACGGGTGGCGGCCCAGGATATTGCTTGGGATACCGAGCTTGCGCCCCACTTCGCGCACTTCGTCCTTGAAGAGCGTGTTTAGCGGCTCCACCACTTTCAGGTGCATTTTTTCGGGCAGGCCGCCCACGTTGTGGTGCGATTTGATGGTGGCCGACGGGCCTTTGACCGACACCGACTCGATCACGTCGGGATAAATCGTGCCTTGGCCCAACCACTTGACCTGCTGCAACTTGTGCGATTCCACGTCGAAAATATCAATGAACGCCTTGCCGATGGCCTTGCGTTTGGCTTCGGGGTCGGTCAGTCCGGCCAAGGCGGTGTAGAACTCGCTTTTCGCGTTCACGCCGGTCACATTCAGACCCAAGTCGTGGTACGAATGCAGCACTTCGGCATATTCGTCCTTGCGCAGCAGCCCGTTGTCCACAAAAATGCAGTACAGGTTTGTGCCGATGGCACGGTGAATCAGCGTGGCGGCCACGCTCGAATCCACCCCGCCCGACAGGCCCATGACCACTTTGTCGTTGCCGAGTTTTTCCTTAAGTAGCTGCACCGTGCTTTCCACAAACAGTTCGGGAGTCCAATCCTGGGCGCAGCCGCAAATGTCCACCACAAAGTTTTTCAGGATTGTCTTACCTTCCAGCGAATGCGTCACTTCCGGGTGGAACTGGATGCCGTAAGTCGGCTGGCCCTCGATTTGGAAGGCAGCCACGCGCACGGTTTCGGTGCTGGCAATGAGTTGGAATGAAGGCGGAACCTGCGTGATGGTGTCGCCGTGGCTCATCCAGACTTGCGAATGTTCGGAAACGCCGCGCAACAGCGACGATTGGGTGTGGTTTTGCAATTTGGCACGGCCGTATTCGCGGGTGCGCGAAGGCTCCACGCTGCCGCCCTGCTGCCAAGCCATGAGTTGCGCTCCGTAGCAAACGCCCAGTACGGGAACATGGCCGAGGAAAGCCTGCAAATCAGGGTTGGGAGCATCGGCATCGCGCACCGAACACGGGCTGCCCGACAGGATGACACCTTTGATGTCGGGTGTGAGTGGCGGAAGGTGGTGAAACGGGTGGATTTCGCAGTACACGTTGAGTTCGCGCACCCGGCGGGCTATGAGTTGGGTGTATTGCGAGCCGAAATCAAGGATGAGGATTTGTTCCATGCGCAAAAGTAGCACGGAAAAGGGCGGCAGGCAATAAGCCTGTGCGGTGAAAAGTCCGCCGCCGGCAAAATAGTATGTTTCAAAAAGGCCAAACCCGACCTGTCCTGAATCGCGCCTGCCCGTACGCCACCCCGCCTGTCGGGTCATCCGCCCCGACACGTCGGACAAGCGTGGCGGGACAGGCGGGGTTTGGGCTTTTTGAAACATACTATTTTGTGTTTCCCTTTCCGGGGGGCGGGTTTTCAGGGCAGCAGCAGGTAGATGACCAGCATCATTACCGGCTGGCTGCTGCGGTTGACGGGCACGTGCGGCATTTTGGCGTTGAAAAACAGCGAATCGCCCTCCTGCATCAGTACCACTTGATCGCCAAGGTGGTATTCCACCTCGCCCTTGATCACGTACTTGAACTCGTAGCCATCCGTACTGACCGGCTCACGCTTGGAGCCGGGCTGCAACTCAAGGATCACCGCCTCCAGGGTCACCGGCCCCACGCCGCCATCCAGAATGGATTGGTAGAGGAACCCCATGGCCTCCTCTTTTTCAAACGGCACGTATTCCGATTTTTTCCGGTGGATGTAGGGCTGTTCCTCGGGCATCCCGATGCCATTGAAAAACACATCCAAGTCCATTTTCAGGGCCCGCACCACCGCCAGCAGCACCGGCAGCGAAGGGATTGTCCGTCCGTTTTCAATCTTGGAGAGCAGGCTCTTGCTGATGCCCGCCGTTTCGGCAAGTTCGTGCAGTTTGGTTTGCTGCCGGATGCGGCTCTCCCGGATTTTTTTTCCGATGCGTGCAAAAATCTGGTTGTTCATGTGGCTCGAAAGGGCGGATTACGTGTAAAACAGCCACGGTACTTACATTCCGGGGCGGTGGCAAACTTAGCAAAAGTTTCACCCCAGTAAACTCAGGGCGCGTGTTGGGAGCCAAAACTTAACAAATCCTTAAAATAGGGGTCAACATTAGTAAACTTTGGGTGCGTACTTTTGGGCAACTCATTACACCTTCAATTTATACCCGCATGACTGCAACCCCGACATCCATTCTTTTACGCGTCTGTTACGGATAAGGCACAAAAAAAGCCGGGGTTGCTGTAACAGCCCCGGCCAAAACGAAGCCCTTGCCGCCATCCATCTCCCGATGAATACAGGCTCACCTCCTTGCGGAAGTGAAACGAGACCTCTTTGTCTTTAACGAATGAAAAATCCATCAAAAACCCCCAAATGTATGAAAAACTATTTACACCGCCCGATTGACCGGCTCAAAAAGCACGTGGCTGCGGGATTGTTCGGCCTGCTGCTGGCAGGTGCTTGGAGTGGCGCGGCGCAAGCCCAGAGCCGCCCCGTGACCGGCAAGGTCACCGCCGCCGAAGACGGCGCCGCCCTGCCCGGCGTGTCGGTCATTGTCAAGGGCACTACCAAAGGCACCACCACCGGAGCCGATGGCAATTACAGTATTGAAGTGCCCGAGGCCAGCGAAACGCTGATATTCTCGTTCATCGGCTATGTGACCCAAGAAGTGTCCGTAGGAAACCGGTCATCAGTGGATGTGGCTGTGACAGTTGACACCAAGGCACTTAATGAAGTGGTGGTTACTGCGTTGGGTATCAGAAAAGAGGAACGCACACTGGGTTATGTAACCCAGAAAATAGCGTCGAACGACCTTACAGTTGCCCGCGAAACAAACGTGGTGAACCAGTTGGCCGGAAAAATCGCGGGTGTGACCGTGGTAGGCAGCCCGTCGGGTATCGGAGGTTCGTCGCGCATTACCATCCGGGGCGAGCGGTCATTGAACATCAATGCCAACCAACCGCTGTTCGTAATTGACGGTATGCCCATCAGCAATGGCTTTGCCGGATCATCGGGCAGGGGCCAGCAAGATGCCGACTTCGGTAACGGGGCCGGTTTTGTCAATCCCGACGATATTGAAACCATCACCGTATTAAAAGGAGCCAACGCGGCGGCCCTGTACGGAGACCGGGCTTCGAACGGCGTGGTACTGATCACTACCAAAAGTGGCAAAGGCATAAAAGGAATCGGCGTGAGCGTGAATTCAAACCTGACGTTTGAATCGGTGCTGCGGCTGCCCGACTACCAAAACGTGTATGGACAAGGTTTGGGTGGTGAGTTCAGATTCCAGGATGGCGGCGGCGGCGGCCTGCGCGACGGAGTGGATGAAAACTGGGGGCCACGGATGGAAGGACAGCTCTTGGCGCAACACGATTCGCCCACGAGCCGTGGTTTTCGTGGCGGCGACACGCGTGTTGCCGGAGGTGCGGGTACTATCACGCCCACGCCTTTTGTGGCACACCCCAACAATGTGCGCGATTTTTTTGAGACGGGGCGCACCGTCACCAACAATGTGGCTTTGGCTGGCAGCAATCCTTTTGGCGATTTCCGGCTTTCATACACCAATCTGGACCAGACCGGCATTGTGCCCAACACCGATTTGAAGCGCAATACCTTCAACTTCAACGGCAGCTACAAACTTACCAGCAAACTGACTGCCCGCGCCAATGTGAGCTACATCAGCAATACAAGTGGCAACCGGCCCAGCCTCAGCTACGGCACAGAAAACATCATGTACCTGTTCAATTGCTGGTTTGGGCGGCACATTGACATCAACAGCCTGCGCAATTACTGGCAGCCGGGCTTGGAAAACATCCAGCAGCATAACTTCAATTACAACTACCACGACAATCCGTATTTCAACGTATTTGAAAATACCAACAGCCAAACCCTGAACCGGGTTATCGGCAACATTACACTCCAATACCAAATCAACGATTGGCTCAGTATCCAGGGCCGCACACAAGTGGACTTCAGTGACGAACTGCGCGAACGAAAAAGGGCATTCAGCACACAGCGTTTTCCATTCGGCTCATTCCGCCGCGAAAGTCTGAACAGCATGGAACGCAATACGGATTTGCTCATATCAGTCAACCGCAACATCAGCCCGGAAATCTCGCTGAGTGCCAACCTGGGCGGCAACCAGTTGGTACAGACTTTCGGCAACCTTGACGTATTTGCGCCACAACTCACCGTGCCAGGCGTGTATAACCTGAACAATAACCGGGTGCCGTTGCAATCCAATGAGTTTGAGGCGAAAGAGCGCAAAAACAGCGTGTTCGCCTCGGCGCAGTTTGGCTACCGCAACTTTTTGTTCCTTGAACTAACCGCCCGCAACGACTGGTCGAGCACACTCACGCTGCCTGCAGAATTGAAAAACTTAGGCATAGGTGTGGAAGACAACTCGTATTTCTACCCTTCGGTCAACGTGAGTGCGGTGGTATCGGAAATGGTAAAACTGCCGCAATTTGTGTCGCTGCTAAAACTCCGGGTGGGGTTGGCACGGGCGGGCAATGACACCGATCCCTACCAATTTGCCCAGCCGTTCTTTGCGCAGAATCCGTGGGGCACCACGCCAACCTTTGCACAAGCAAGCGTGATTCCAAATCTGAACTTGAAGCCTGAAATCACCACTACTCAGGAATACGGCGTTGACTTGCGTTTCCTGAACGGCCGTGTTGGCTTGGATGTGACTTATTACACCTCAGACAGCCGCAACCAGATTATCCGCGTGCCGCTTGAAGTAGCTACCGGAGCAGGAGCCGTCATACAAAATGCCGGACTGATCCGCAACCAAGGCTGGGAAGTGATGCTCAACCTGAACCCAATCCGGACGGCCAATGATAATTTCCGCTGGGATGTGAACCTTAATTTCTCCCGCAACAGAAGTGAAGTGGTCTCACTGACCGACCAGATTAAAGTGTATGAGCTTGCCAGCCGTTACTTCTCGGTGCAGGCCCGCACGGGCGAACGCATGGGAGACATGTATGGATTTGGTTACCGCCGCGTGAGCAACGACCCTACAGACCTGTATTACGACCCCAGCGGTCAATCTGTAGGTCAGCGTGTGGTGGTGGATGGCCGTCCGGTGGCCACGGCCGCCCCCATCAAGCTTGGCAACTACAATCCCGACTGGCTGGCCGGCATCAACAACACGTTCACGTACAAAGGCATCCAACTCGGCTTCCTGTTCGATATTCGGCAAGGCGGGCAAATCTACTCACACACCTACACGGTGGGTCGTGAAGGCGGACAGTTGGTGGAAACACTGGAAGGCCGCGCCAATGGATATGATTTGAGCCAGCCGGGCAACGGCGTGTACGCACCGGGCGTGGTGGCAGCCAAAAATGCGGATGGCACCAATCGTTTCGCCCTGAATGGCAGCGAACCCACACACCGCGAACTGTCGGCCCGCGAATGGCACACGGCATTTACCCTGGGTCGCCGCGTGTTGGAAGATGCGGTGTTTGATGCCTCATTTGTAAAACTGCGCGAAGCACGTTTGGGATACACTATCCCAAACAAACTATGGGGAAAAGTGCCAGTCCGCAACCTGACCTTGTCGCTGGTGGGGCGCAACTTGGCCTTGTGGGCCAAAGCGCCGCACATTGATCCGGAAACCTCTTCGGTATCGGGCGGCACCATCATTCCGGGTGCCGAGTCGGTCGCCATTCCATCAGCCCGTTCCTACGGCGTAAACCTATCAGTGAATTTCTAAGAAGCCGCTTTCCCTGCCCAGCCGTGCTTTTTCAGCGGCTGGGCGGGTTTCACCTTTTTGAAACATACTATTTTCAAAAAACAAAGGTGTTCGCTTGGTATTCAAAATAATCCGAGCCTCGCCATCAGTCACGTTTTTCACGACCGGTGATTGCCTAGACTTGTAAACAATACAAAACCCATTAACCGATTAGCCATGAAAAAGAACTTGTGTAGCTTGTTTGTTGCAGCATTACTGTTGCTGTCCAGTGCCTGCGACAACGGATTTGCCGACATCAACACCAATCCGAACGTGCCCAACACCGTAACACCCAATTTGCTGCTGCCCAACATCATCCGTTCGACGGTGAACGAGAACGTAAGCGTTTCCTGGGGCCTTGGCAACTTGGTGGTGCAGCACACCGCCAAAATCCAGTTTGTGAACGAAGACCGCTATCAGTGGGGCGAGCAAAACGGCATCTGGAATACCATGTACAATAACCTTCGCGATGTGGACAACCTCTACCGGATTGCATCCGAGTCGCAGCCGGTGCAGAAAAATTACCAAGGCATTGCGCTGGTACTCAAGTCGTGGATGTTTTCGATGATTACCGATGCTTACGGAGACGTGCCTTACAGCGAAGCGACAAAAGCCCGCGAAGGCAATTATTTCCCGAAGTTCGATACGCAGGAGGAAATCTACGCGGGCATCCTGCGGGATTTGGCCGAGGCTAACAACCTGCTCAACACGGCCAACGAAACCGTGACCGGCGACATCCTGTACGGCGGCAATATCACGCGCTGGAAAAAACTGGCAAATTCGCTGCGGATGCGTTACCTGATGCGTATCTCCAACCGCCGCAACGTGGCTGCCGACTTGCAAGCCATTGTGGGCAATCCGACGCAAAATCCGATTTTCGAGAACAACGCCGACAACGCCGCCCTGCGCTACGAGCCCACCGTGCCCAACCAGTTTCCGCTCTACACCTCGCGGGTGGGTTCGTTGGACGAAATTCGTCTGAGCAAAACCCTCGCCGACCGGCTGCTGGCCCTCAACGACCCACGCATCCGCACGTTTGCCCGGCCTACGGTGGCTACGGCCAATACGGCCAATCCGCAGTGGGTGGGCGTACCCAACGCCCTTGACGACAACGCCGCCTTGCAGTTCAACGGCGGGGCGCAAAACATATCGCGCATTGGGCCGGCGTTTTACATTGACGGTTTTGGCATACCAACCGAAGCCGACCGCGACATTGCGCGGGGTATCGTCATGACCTACGCCGAATTGCAATTCATCTTGGCCGAAGCCGCGCAGAAAAACTTGGTCACGGGCACCACCACCGCCCAAAACTACTACGAAAACGGCATCCGCGCCTCGTTCGATTTCTACCGCACCGCCATGCCCGCCAACTATTTGGCCCAGCCCGACGTAGCTTTTGCAAACGGCCAAGCCCTGCAACGGATCGGCACCCAAAAATGGATTGCCTTGTTTTTCTCCGGCCTGGAAGCGTGGTTTGACTGGCGGCGCACGGGCATCCCGGTCATCACGCCCGGCCCGTCAAACTTGAACGGAAACCGTGTTCCGGTGCGGTTTCTCTATCCGAGTTCGGCATTTAACCTCAACCGTACGGCTCTTGATGCAGCCATTGCCCGGCAAGGCACCAATGATATCAATACGCTTGTATGGTGGGACAAATGATTCTTCCGTCCGTATTCAGTTTTAAAAAACAGTCCGCACCTCTATCCGAACCCTGCACCGAACTGCTCAATTGACGCTATTTCCGTATCCGCCCGCAAACCGGTTTGTTTTGCGGGCGGATACGGAAATAGTATCTTTCAAAAATAGTATCTTTCAAAACATCGAAACCCGCCCACCACAGATTTCCAACCGGATTTTAATGCCCATGACCCCCAAACTCATCGTTTTTGATTTGGCTGGCACCACCGTTGACGGTTCCGACCAAGTGCCTTTCTCGTTGCAACGTGCCTTGGCCGACCATCATGTAAACGTGCCTTTTGAAGATGCCAACGCACTCATGGGCACACCCAAACCATTTGCCATCAGGCAATTGCTTGTGAAACACGCCCCTGACGACCAGCCAGTTACCGATGAAATGGTTGGTCAAGTCCACAGCCGTTTTGTGCAGTTGATGATTGACTACTACCAGAACAGCCCGGAGGTGAAGGAAAAACCGGGCGTGAGTGAATTTTTCAGAACCTTGAAAACGCATCACATAAAAGTGGCCGTGGACACCGGCTTTGACCGCCAGATTACGGATGTGATCTTGAAACGAATGCGCTGGCAGGAACGCCAACTCATGGATGCCAGCGTGGCCAGCGACGAAGTGCCACAAGGCCGTCCGCACCCGGACATGATTTTCCGGGCCATGCAACTGACTGGCATTGAGGATATTGCAACGGTAGCCAAAGTCGGCGATACCGTTTCGGATATGCGCCAAGGGCAAGCCGCCGGTTGCGCTTGGACAATCGGCGTGACCACGGGAGCCTGCACCGAAGCCGAACTGCAACAGGAACCACACACGCACCTGATTGGGCAGGTTGCGGAACTGGCTGCCATTTTCGGACTGCCAGAAGAAACGGTTCTGGAAAATAGTATCTGAAAAAAACGCCAAACCCCCTTGCATAACCGCTTGGCAACCAAGGGTTTTGGTTCGGTCTGCACTTTTAAAGCACCGCCAACGGATTTGCACTCCCGAAAAACGAAAAAGCAACAAAGCCATGAACCAGTGTTTGCCCCCACTCCTTGCCGCATTGCTGCTCGTTTCCATCGCTTCCGCCCAAAGCATCAGGGGAAGGGTGGCCGACAGCGAAAGCGGCAGGCCGCTGGCGGGCATTACGGTTGCGGTGGCCCGCACTACGCTGGGAACGGTGACGGATGCCAATGGACAATTTGAACTGAACGGCCTTGCAAACGGGGATTGCCAGTTGGGAATCAGCGCGGTGGGCTATGAAACCTTGCGCCCAAACGTTACCGTGCCGGCGGGTGAAGCACTGGCATTCATGCTCAAAAAAGCGGTGGTTTTATTGAACAATGAAATCGTCGTGACCGCCCAACGCTTTGAAAGCCAGTCTTTTGACGCACCACAAACGGTTTCGGTTTTGTCGCCCCGCTACATCCGCCAAACGGCTCCCCGCTCCACCCCCGAACTGCTCATGGGAACCACCGGCGTTTTTGTGCAGAAGACCAACCACGGCGGTGGCAGCCCCATTGTGCGCGGCCTGATGGGCAACCAAGTGCTGCTGCTGATGGATGGCATCCGGCTGAATAATGCGACTTACCGCTACGGCCCCAACCAATATCTGGCCACCGTAGATCCGCTGGTGCTGGAACGCGTGGAAGTGACCCGTGGCTCCGGCTCGGTGCTGTACGGCAGCGATGCGCTGGGCGGCGTGGTGCAGTTGATTTCCAAAACGCCGGGTTTTGCCGCCGGAAAACCTACTGTTTCGGGCAGCGGCTTTGGCAAGTGGACGAGTGCGGGCATGGAACGGACGGCACGCGGGGAAGTGCGGGCAAGCGCCCGAAAAGTAGCTTTCCTGGGCGGATTCTCGGCCAGGAATTTTGGCGATTTGCTGGCCGGTGGCGATTTGGGTTTCCAGTCGCCTTCCGCGTACCAAGAGCGGGCGGGCGATGCGAAAATCCTGGTCAAAACCTCGCAGCGCAGTTTGCTCACGGCCAGTTACCAGCACCTGTACCAATACGATGTTCCGGTTTATTACCGCGTGGCGCAGGATAACTACCTGAAATACAGTTTCATACCGCAAGCCCGGACGCTGGCTTACCTGCGCTGGGAAAAATATTCGGATCACAAATGGTTGCAATCCGTTCGGTTTACCGCGTCGCTGAACCGCTCGGTGGAGGGCGTGGTGAACCAGCGCAACAAAGCGACCACCATAAACCGGCAAAAAGACGTGGTGAACACATTCGGCGGCATCGTGGAAGTGCATTCGCAACCAACGGATTACTGGAACATCCATTCGGGAGCGGAGTATTATTTTGACCGCGTGAACAGCACGGCCAGCACCTTGAACCTGCAAACCCAAGCCGTGACCGCCAAGCGCGGTTACTTTGCCGATGGCTCCACTATGGGCAACGCGTCGGTCTTCACTTCGCATATCGTTGATTGGCGCAGATTCCAGTTTTCGGGCGGGCTGCGTTTCAATGCCATCACGCTGAACGTCAGGGACGAAGCCATTGGCAATCCGCGCATCAGCCCCCGTGCGCTGGTCGGGCATTTTGCCACCACTTACCGACTGCATCCCAACCATCATTTGATTGTGGCAACCAACACCGGTTTCCGCTCGCCCAACCTGGACGATGTGAGCAAGCTGGGCAACGTGGAAGCCAACGTTTTTGAGGTTCCCAACGCCAATCTCTCGCCCGAAAAAACTTTCACGCTTGAGGCGGGCTACAAGTTCAGGACTAGCCGCCTGTCGGGCTCGCTGATGGCGTTCAGCACCAACCTGACCAACCAAATTGTGCGCGTGGAATCCTCGTTTCAAGGCGAAACGGTGTATCAGAATGCCCGCGTCTATACCAAAACCAACGCTGCCGAATCGTTGCTGCACGGTGGCGAGGCCGAAGCCGAAGTGAAAATACTGGCCTCGCTGGTGGCTTTCGGCAGCCTCACGTACACGTACGGGCAGGATTTGAGCAAATCTGAACCGATGCGCCGGATTCCGCCGCTGTTTGGCCGTTTGGGATTACGTTCGGATCACAAAGGACTCTCCGGCCGGGCCGAATACATCTTTGCGGGCAAGCAGGACCGCTTGGCGGGCGGCGACAGATCGGATATCCGGATTTCGAGCCGCTTGAGCAACGGCGCAACCCCGGCGTGGAACGTGCTGAACATCTACGCGGGCTATTCTTACCGGAAATACAATCTGAACACCGGCGTGCAAAACCTGCTGAACCGGGCGTACCGGATGCACGGCTCGGGCGTGGATGGCGTGGGCCGCAGCCTGTGGGTCGCGCTGACGGTGGGCGTGTGAACGGAATGCGGATTTCGGAAGCGGGATTTCGGAATGAAGGGAAACATTTGACCGGTTCCGCCTTTTGAAAATAGTATCTTCTAAAAACACCAAACCTGCTCCCTTGGCAGGTTTTGGACGTGGCTGCCGGAAATTTTTCATTCACAACTCATGCGAAACCCCGAAAAACCATACGACATAGCCGTAATCGGAGCCGGAATTGTGGGCTTGGCAATCGCTTACACCGCTGCCCGGCGCGGCTTGAAAGTGGCGGTATTTGAACGCAATACGCGGGCTGTCGGGGCTTCCGTCCGTAATTTCGGCATGGTCTGGCCCATCGGGCAACCCGCCGGAGTGCTGCTGGAACGTGCCTTGCGCAGCCGCGAAATTTATTTGGACTTGGCCAGGCAAGCCGGTTTCTGGCACAATCCGAACGGCTCGCTGCACTTGGCCTACCACGCCGATGAATGGGCGGTGCTGGAGGAATTTGCCGCCACCACGCAAGGCCAAGGCTACCAATGCGCGTTGCTGACGGACAAGAAAAAAATCTTGGGGAAAAGCCCGTCCGTCAACAGCGCAGGGCTGGTTGGCGCACTTTGGAGCGAAACGGAAATGATTGTGGATCCGCGCGAGGTGATTGCCAAACTGCCCGATTTTCTGGCCCGGCAATACGAAGTGGACTTTTATTTCGGCACGGCGGTCGCGCACATTGCCGCGCCTTATTTGGAAGCGGGCGGCAAGCGGTGGCAAGCCGAAAGGATTTTTGTGTGCGGCGGAGCCGATTTTGAAACGTTGTATCCTGAAATTTTCGCCGGAAGCAACCTTACCAAGTGCAAGTTGCAGATGATGCGCACCACGCCGCAACCGGGCGGGGGCGCGTCGCTGTGCGCTGGCCTCACACTGACGCATTATGCCGCTTTCAGCCATTGCCGGTCGTTGGCCGCGCTGGACCGGCGCATCGGCGAGACCATGCCCGATTACAAGAAATACGGCATCCACGTGCTGGTTTCGCAGAATGCCGCCGGTGAATTGACGCTGGGCGATTCGCACGAATACGGCACCACGCCCGACCCGTTTGATAAGGACGAGATTGACCGTTTGGTGCTGGACTATCTGGCCACTTTCACCGATTTGCCAGATTTGCAAATCAAGGAACGCTGGCACGGCGTGTACCCGAAACTGACCGATGGCAAAACCGAATTCATTGCCGAACCCGAACCGAACGTGATGATTGTCAACGGCTTGGGTGGCGCGGGCATGACGCTTTCCTTCGGCCTTGCCGAGCATATTTTCCGGATGCTGATTCCAACGCCGGTCGTGTGAATTGTCATTCCGGGGCACGAGGAATCCAATACCAGTCGCTTGTCAAATTTCTCGGAATGTCAAATCGGAATGGTGGATCCAATCATTCTACCACTCAAAACCCATCCCCATCCAAAATAGTATCTTTCAAAAATGAGAAACCTCCTCTTCACTTTCCTGTTGGCGCAAAACATTGTTTTCGCGCAATCGCAGCAATGGCAGATTTCCGCCCCGGCGGGCAACCGGTTCTGCACCGTTAATCCAAGCGGCGAAACCATCATCCCCAACGGTCGGATTATCCGTCCGGCGGGCAAGACGGTGCGCATCGCGCCGCATCCGTACGGACTCACGCTCAGTCCGGACGGCAGCACGGCCATCACCGCCAACTCGGGCACCAACCCGTTTTCCATCAGCATCCTGGAAAATGTGTTTTCCGGCAATCCCACCATCCGCCAGATTCCCGAAGGCGTGAAAACCGACGATGACTTGCTTTCGGCGGTGTTCATGGGCCTGGCCGTCTCGCCCGACAACCGGACGGTGTACGTGGCGGGCGGACAGACGAACAAAATCTTCGTCTTCGACCTGAAAACCCGCCAAAAAACCGCCACCATTGACTGCGGCCAAACGTTTGACGGTACCGATTACGAAGAAGGCTACATTGGCGACATGGTGCTGGGCAAGGATGGCAAAACGCTATATGCCGTGGATCAGATCGGTTTCCGGCTGCTGGTTGTGGACACGCGGACAAAGCAGCTCACTGCCAATATTCCGGTGGGCCGTTACCCGTTCGGCATTGCCCTCTCGCCCGACGAAAAAACCGTGTACGTGGCCAACGTCGGGATGTTCCAGTACAGTTACGTCAAGAACCTGGACAAAAAACGCATCAAGGAAACGGCGATGAAAAAGCCCGCATTCGGCTACAACACGCTGCAAATGCGCGACGGAATCCAGTCGGACACGTTGAACGTGCCCGGCCTCGGCGACCCGAACACGCCGGAATCCTTTTCGGTTTGGGCGGTGGATATCGCCAGCAAAAAAGTGGTTGCCAAAGTGAAAACCGGCGTGCTGGTGGGCGACAAAGTGGACGGTATTCCGGCGGTGGGCGGCAGCAGCCCCAACTCAATCGTGGCCACAGACAAGTACGTTTTTGTCAGCAATGGCAACAACGACTTGGTTTCAGTAATTGACCCCAAAAGCCAGCAAGTAGTGCAAAACATTGATTTGCAGTTGGATGCGCGGCTGGGCAAACTGAAAGGCGTGATCCCGTTCGGCCTGGCCGTCTCACCCGACCAACGCCGCTTGTACGTGGCCGAATCGGGCATCAATGCCGTGGGCGTGATTGATATTGCTACCTTGAAACTGATCGGACACATTCCGGTGGGCTGGTTTCCGTCCAAGCTCAAAGTCAGTCCCGACGGCAAAAAACTCGTCGTCGCCAATGCAAAAGGCTACGGCAGCGGCCCCAACGGCGGCGAAAATTACAAGGTTGGCCCGGAAGGCAGCTACATCGGCAGCCTGATGAAAGGCTCGGTAACAGTGCTGGACATCCCGACGGATGCGCAACTCAAAGCCGAAACGCAGAAGGTGGTCGAGTATAATTTCGAGATAGGGCAAAACCCCATCCCCAACCCTTCCCCTACTGGGAAGGGAGTTATTGCCCCCCTCTCAGCAGGAGAGGGGCCAGGGGTGAGGTTTTTCGTTTTCATCTCCAAGGAAAACCGCACGTATGATGAGATTTACGGCCAGATAAAAACCGGCAATGGCGACCCGACACTGGCGCGTTACGGCTTGGATGCGACGTTCGCCAACAAAAAAAACACGCAAAAAATTGACAAGGCAACCGTCATGCCCAACCACATGGCACTGGCCAAACGCTTCGGCATTGCCGATAATTTTTACGTGGATTCCGACCACTCCGCCGACGGCCACCGCTGGCTGGCCAACGTGTATCCGAACGAATGGATGGAAACGCACGTATCGGCGGCGTACGGTGGCAAACGCGAGTTCAAACCCGAATCCAAGGCTCCGGGCATTTTCGCGCTGAACGGCTCGTCAGGCAGTTTTTATCCCGAAGACTACAACCAGCACGGCTCCATGTGGGAGCACATGGAACGCAACCGCATTTCGTTTTTCAACTTTGGTTTCACCACCGAGCAGGAAGCCAATTTCAACGACTCGACCATGAAATACGGCGGTGAACTGTACACGGCCAATTATCCGCTGCCCGCGCCCATGTTTGTAAACACTTCTTGGCGTTTCCCGACTTACAACATGGCTATTCCCGACCAATTCCGGGCCGATGTTTTCATCGGCGAATTCCGGCAGCGGTTCATGGGCGAAGGCAAGACCATGCCGCAAGTGCTCACGCTGATGCTGCCCAACGACCACGGTGCCGACGAACGCCCCAAAGCCGGCTATCCGTTTCGCGAAAGCTACATGGCCGACAATGACCTGGCCGTGGGGCGGGTGGTGGAATTCCTGTCGCACACGCCGTATTGGAAAAACATGGCCATCCTTGTTACGGAAGACGATTCGCAGGGCGGCGTGGACCACGTGGATGCGCACCGCAGCGTGCTGGCCGTGTGTTCGCCGTATGCCCGGAAAAACCACGTCAGCCACGGGCATTACAGTTTTGGCAGCATATTCAAGACCATGTGGCAAACGTTGGGCGCACCGTACTTGAACCAATACGATGCCGGAGCCACGGATTTGTCGGATTTCTTCACCGGCCAGCCCGATTTCACGCCTTACGATGCGCTACCAGTGGACAAACGGGTGTTTGATCCGCAAAAGGCATTGGATCCGTTTGATGAGAAATTTGACTGGAAAGCCCTGAAAGCATCGCCAAAACTGGACGATGAGGATTACCTGATTGAAACGCGTAAGGAAGAGGACAAAAAAATGCTTGAGGAAAAGGATTTGCAGAGCAACCCGCGCATCAAGCGGAAAAAGAAAAAGTGACCGGAACCGCTGATTGAAAATAGTATCTCTTGAAAACGCCAAACCTGCCTGATGAAACCAACTATCCAAAGCATCGTCGAAGAGATTTTCCGGTTGTACGATGTTCACGGCATGGCCGAGTACATCGGCGAGCCGGTGTCGCAAGTGGAACACATGTGCCAAGCCGCGCAACTGGCCGAAAAAGAAGGCCATGATGAGGAAGTGGTTTTGGCGGCGTTTTTCCATGATTTCGGGCATATCTGCGCCACTGGATCAGCGGCGCAAATGGATGGTTACGGTACGCGGAACCACGAAAAAATCGGGGCGGATTATTTGCGCCGAGCCGGATTCTCGGAGAAAACAGCTCAGCTCGTGGAGTCGCACGTGCAGGCTAAGCGGTACCTGACCTTCAAACATCCCGATTATTTCAACCTGCTTTCCGAAGCCAGCCGCCGCACGTTGGAGTTTCAAGGCGGGCGGATGAATGAAAAAGAAGCTTCCGCTTTCGAGCAAGACCCGCTTTTTGCACTTTACCTGAGAATGCGCAACTGGGATGAGCGGGCCAAAGAGGAATCCATGCCCCTACCCGACCTTGATAAATACAAAAAAATGGCTTTGAACCATTTGGGAAGCCAGCCATCCGCCCAACCGGGAATCGCCCCCCGCTAATGTTTTCCCCAAAGCCTCCCAATGTTTGGATGGAAGGCATAAAAAAACACCGCAATTCAGGTTGCGGTGTTTTTCAGTAGCCCGTACGGGAATCGAACCCGTGTTTCATCCGTGAAAGGGACGCGTCCTAACCCCTAGACGAACAGGCCTTTTTGTGAATCGTGGGGCAAAAGTACGGATATAATGCTTACAGCGCAACCCGGCGCAAAAGATTTTTTACAGCCGGGTTTAGGTGTTTTGAAAGATACTATTTCACAGATTCTGCGTGCAGCCAAGCCTTTTTGGTCAGCAGTTCGTCTTCGGTTTCGCGGTAGTCGGGGTCGTCCACGCAGCAATCAACCGGGCAGACGGCAGCGCACTGGGGTTCTTCATGGAAACCCATGCACTCGGTGCATTTACCCGAAACTATGTAGTAGTATTCATTGGAAACCGGATCTTGCTGCGACTTGGCCGACAAGACCGCGCCATCTTCCAGTTGCACTTCCTTCAAATCCGTGCCGCCCGCCCACGTCCATTCCGCACCGCCCTCGTAAATGGCGGTGTTGGGGCATTCCGGCTCGCAGGCACCGCAATTGATGCACTCATCGGTTATCATTATGGCCATCGGTGTACTTCTTTTTTGTAGGTGAAAGGTAATCTCCTGGTTAAAAATGCAAAATTACGCACGCAAAAGTTCTAATGAAAACCGGAGTGCAAACTAAAATGTTACAGTCAGGCCACAAATATACGCAACTAATTGTTGAATGGAAGCTAACCTACAAAATTTATAGGGATACTATGGTTTAAAATAGTATGTTTTGAAACACGCAAACCCCACCACCTGATTTGCACTGATCCATGATAGCTGAAATGACAATAGAGGAACGTATGGCGGCATTTGTGCGGCTGGGGCTGCGGCTGCGCGAGACCCCTGATGAGGTCGGGCAGGGGTGGGCAAACCGTGCCAAAGCTGAAAACGGCTGGTTTACAGAGGGAAACATAGCCCACGCCATTAACGGAATCGTGCATTTGCTGCGCGAAAAGGAGTTGCGCCAATGGCTGGGCAACTACGATTTTCCGGCTGTGGAGCCGCGCAAGGTGGGCATTGTCATGGCGGGCAACATTCCGGCGGTCGGCTTCCACGATTTCCTGTGTGTGCTGTTGGCCGGACACACCCTGCTCGCCAAACTAAGCTCGCAGGATTCGGTGCTGCTGACGGAAATAGGCAACCTGCTGACCGAAATCGAACCCCGCTTTGGCGAACGCATCCGGTTTACGGAGCGGCTCAATGATGCCGATGCCGTCATTGCCACGGGCAGCGATAATTCGGCGCGTTATTTCCGGCACTATTTCGGCCATTTGCCCCACATCATCCGCCAGAACCGCACTTCCTGTGCCGTGCTCACCGGTGAGGAAACAGCGGACGAACTGCTGGCATTGGGCGGCGACATCACGCAGTATTTCGGGCTGGGCTGCCGTAATGTTTCCAAAATTCATATTCCCGAGGGCTATGATCTGGGGATTTTTTTCCGGGGCATCGAACCCCTCTCCCATCTTGCCCACAACCACAAATACGCCAACAACCACGCTTACCAACGCGCTATTTTCCTGATCAACCAGACACCGCACTTGGATAACGGTTTCCTGATCCTGGCCGAAAGCGAAGCGTTGGTTTCACCGGTCGCGGTTTTGCATTACGAAAAATATTCGGATTCGGGGGAGCTTGAAGGGAAGATAACCGCCAGCCGCCAGAAAATCCAGTGCCTGGTAAGCCGCAATGGCTGGTATCCGGGCAGCATTGCGTTCGGCAACGCCCAATGCCCGGCTGTCTGGGAGTATGCCGACGGTGTGGATACGATGCGATTCCTGCTGGATTTGTGAATACGCGATTCGGGGACGGATATCGGATTTGTTCCGGTATTGTTTCAGTTGCCGCTGCCGTGCGGACGGTTGGTTATTTTCAGCACGCCCGCCTTCTCAAACCCTTTTTTTGTGCGCAGTTCATGGCATTTACCCATCACCTCATCCATGTTTCCGGTGAGCAGATACACGTAATACAGGTTTTTGGTGGAGTTGTGGCCTATCTTGGCCGCGCTGTGCTTCGGATCGGGTTGTGTTGCCAATTTCAGGCGAGCCACTTCCTTCTGGGCTTCCTGCACGGTGGAAAATGCACTGACAACCAAGTAGTTGCCCGAAATCATGTCGTCCGGCAAATCGCCCCGACGTACGGTTTCCACTGTCAGTTTGTACGGTTCATCGGCAACCGGTGCAGGCTTGGTGTCCGGGATTTTAGCGGGTGGCGGTGCTTTCGCCATCGGCTTAGCCTTGGTTTTCGCGGATTTGCCGGCCACCGCATCCTCGGCCTTGTTAAAACGGGCCTTGTGTACGTACAGGTTCTTTTTCTTTTTCAGCTTGCCCCAATACGCACCCAATTGCAATTCGTGCGCCGGGTTTGAATAGCCGTAAAGGTTTGAATTGGACATCTTGTAGGCATACCCGAAACTGAGTTTTTTGGATTTG
The DNA here is from genome assembly GCA_043789005.1 of Sphingobacteriales bacterium. Taxonomy (GTDB): domain Bacteria; phylum Bacteroidota; class Bacteroidia; order Cytophagales; family 172606-1; genus Xanthocytophaga. The sequence continues at coordinate 29,170 of JAYWIH010000094.1, read as the reverse complement.
AAACCCACATAAGCCGCCGCACCCAAACTCTGCCGGTAAGCCAGACCCGCCCACACTTTCTCGTTGTAAAGCACCCTCGCGTTCAGTTCCAAACCCGAAAACGCATCCGTGAACGAACGGTAGATTACCATCGGGCGGACGGCCCATTTCTTGTCGATTTCAAAATCGTACAGGAAATAGAACAATTGGTTGCCCAGCGGATTGACTTTCATGGCCGACAAGGTCTGGTCGCCATCGGCCCGCACGGACGTGGAAATGACCTTGGGAAAGGCGACACCGAACTGGAAATGCTTCAATTGGTAATTGGCCCCGACGGACAAGTCGGGTCGGACTTTGCCGTTGAGCCGCGCAACCGCCGGGTCGGCCAGGTTCACACCGTCGGGATTGATGCTGTTATGCAAGAAACCCGCCGAAACCCCCAGCCGCAAACTGTGCGTTTTCTTGCCGCCGATGAGGAATTTGCGCGAGAAAGTGCCCGACATCCCGGATGTCTGCAAGATGCTGCGCCGGAAGGTGTAGAGGTTTGCCCCGAAAGACGACAGTTGCTGTTTGCCCAAAGGCGCGTCGGCGGTGAGCGACAAGTGGCGCGGCGCATCATCGAAACCAGAAATCACCTGCTGGTGATACGTCAGGAAACTGGTCAGCTCACCGTTGCTGCCCGCCATGGCCGGATTGAGTTGGTACAGGTTGTTGAATGTGTGAAAATAATAATTCGGGTTCGGTCCCATCACCTGCGCGGGCAATGCAGTCACCGCCAGCCACGCAAGGGCGGCTGTTCCGGTTATTCTCTTCCATATCGAAATAGTATCTTTCAAATTGCCGAAACCCGTATCTTGTTTTTTTACCTGATTAAAAGTATGCTGCCTTTTTTCACTTCCTTACCATCCTCATCTGAAATCAAAAAGTAATATGCGCCTTCAGGAAAAGGGTTTCCGTAGTTTTCTCCATTCCAAACCACGTCATCAATGTATGGGGGTTTTGACTTGAACACCATTTTCCCATGCTGGTTGACAATCACCACCGAATAAATATTTCCGCTCACGCTGATGTTTTTTATACGCCATTCATCATCAATACCATCCCCATTGGGTGAAAAGGCTTTGATGGTTTCAAGCAGGGGGATATCCACTTTCCTGATGTAAACATTGACTATCCGTTCAGCAGTGAGTCCACCCGCATCTTTTGCAGACAGCCGAAACACATAGGTATCGGCGGGAGTATTTTGCAGGATCAATTTGCCGTTGCCCGCGTTATAGTTCTGCAAGGGCGGACCTTCCAACTGCGTCCAGCCAAAATCACTGACCACATCGGTGCAAACGTCTGTTACGCTGCCGATTATTTCGAGGTAAGGAATGCTGGTCTGCCCGGCAGCCAAGGTTGTGTCTATGTTGCGGGGTATGTTGAGCACGGGAGCCGTATTGAGGAGCGGTTTAACCGTGATTGTGTAGTATTCGCTGAAAACCTCACTACCATCCGCCGTATTGACGGCTTTGAGGCGATACTCGTAAATGCCGGGATCAATACCCGGGTTTTTAGTGATGGTGATTATGACCGGATCGGAACCCAAAAACGAGGGTTTCTTGATTTTTGGCGGATCCAGCACGCCTGTGCACCCCACCTTTGAAGTGTATTCTACAGACCACGTTATTTTTTTTGTTATTTCAACGTCGGTGGCACTGTCAAAGGCACGCACCTTTATGTCGCCGCCGGAGTAAGGCTCCAAGAAATTACCCGACACGATTTGCTCAATGACAATGTAGAAAGATGCGGCCGGGCGCGTTGATGCCTCTGCCGCCTCGCAAAAGTGCAAAAGCAGCAGCAGCAGCATCAATCCGTATCGAAACCGGTTCGTATTCATTTTTTTCATTGCTGCTAAATCCGCTTGTACTTACCGGAGGTTTGGCCTTTTCAAAAGATACTATTCTGATTGTGGACACCCGAAACCGCACCCGGCAAATACGTTATTGAATAATCACGCTTTTCCTGAACACTGTCAATCCGTCACTTATTTCCACTACATAAGCTCCCGAACGCAAATCAGAAATCCTGACAACAAGTTTGTTGCCGCCCTTTGCCACCTCCAAATCTTTTGAGACTATCTTGTTTCCCAAAAGGTTGTACATCGTGAACCTAATGGCGCGTCCGTTGCCATTGCGGTTGTCCACGTCCACATAAAGTACCTCACGGGCTGGGTTGGGGTATATTTGGTACTTGGCCTCCATCTTGACCGACTCAATGTTGGAGTATTCATATTTGGCATCGTAATCAACCATTTTCAGGCGGTAATAAGATGTGCCGTACAACGGACTATGGTCGTCGTACTGGTATTTTTTTACATTTTGCGGCCCGGCTTTTGCCAGGGTTGGCAACGTACCGATGGGAATAAAGGTGATGCCATCCGCAGAGCGTTCAATGACAAACTCCTTGGCGTTTTTTTCCTCAGTTGTCTGCCAGTTGAGCTGCACCTTGTTTTCCAGCAGAGCAGCCTTGAAACTAAGCAGCGTGACGGGCAGCGGGCAGATGACTTGCGCTTCCGGTCCGGAGATGCGGCAGGTCGAACTGAGGGTGTTCGCTTCTTTCTCGCTGGCAGAATACACAAAGATGAGGGAGCCGGTGGTGACTACACCACCGGGGAAAACCTGGGCAAAGGTTTGGCTGCCATCAACCGTTTTGGTGCCGTTACTTATGGTGTCTATTCTCAGTTCGGCATCGTTCGGGTCAAAGAAAGCCTTATCCCCCACAACCAAGAATTTATTTGGGTCGCTTTCCAAGTTGGCGGGAAGGGTGATGCAATCGGAGCCGTTGCAAGGAATAATCACCCACCGGTAGAATGGCTTGCGGAACGTTTTGCCTTTGGGTTTGTAACTGATCACATCCGACGCGCTGCAAAGGCCGGGATTGTTTAGTTCCAGCGTGGGGCCGCACGGGCGGAACTGGAAATTATCCATGGCCAGGTCATTGCCGTTGCCGCCGGGGGCGCGGTTGCGCACGGCGATAACTACCTTTCCGCCGGGCGGGTCTTTGGTCACGAAGGTGAAACCAACGCGGTGCCATTTCTCGTCGTTGTCAATGGAGATGGGCGGAATATAAACCGGCACGCCGTCAATCAGGAATTCAACCTCGGGGTTCAACCCGAAACAGTCGCTGCCCGACCCGCGCGTGGCGGCACCCAAACCGCTGGCACTCCGCTGGTCGGTGCCGGCAAAGCTGAACTGTCCGCAGCCGGGCTCCAGTGTGTTATCGCAACCGCAATTGTAATTGGTGATTGGTGCGGTGGTGTTAGTAATAGTCTTCACCCGGCGCGAAAACAGGTTGATGATGTCCGCTGAGAACTCGTATTGCGTGCCGGGACAGATACCCGAAACCTCCTGTTCAAAGTACAGGCCCCGATCGTAGGAGGCATTGACAACCATCAAATTACCCCTCTGGGTGCCGCTATTATCGTACGTGCTGATCCAGACAGGCCAACTGGGGCCACCACCCACATTGCCAAACGGATTGCGGCTTTGGCTCCCCACGTAGAAATTGCCATCGTTGGGCTGGCCGCCATTGTTGGCGTTGTAAATAAAACCGGGAGCCAGTGCCCCGTAAGTGGTGGCACCGATGGCCGTGGCACTGCCCTCGAACATGACCCTGGCCAGCGGAGATGTGCTGCTGTTGTAGTTGGCATCGGCACTGGCTGCGTCATATACCGAGTTGTAAGGTGCATTAGTGCCCACAAACTCTCCACTTGTGCCTGTAATGGTGGGAGATATTATTGAACCCAAGTTGCCGCCCGCATTCACATTGGCCCCTGCCTGGCTGCCATCCCCGGTTTCGCACAGGTCCCGGACAACGGAAATGGTGCGCGAGGCCAAGGCCGCCACATCGTAGGTGCGGCCAAAACGGATTTCGTCAATGTTGCTGCGGTTCACCGAATTTCCGCCCTGGTAGGCCAGCGAATGGAAAGAAAGGTCGGTGCCGGTGATGGTCTGGCTCACGGTGGCGGCGGGTGCATCAATGATTCCGTCGCCGCCCACCGGAGGATTATCATCGTATCTGGGGCTGTTGTCCTTGATGGCGTAAAAATTGACTTGGTGGCCGGCCGTGTAATCGAAGGTGATGCTCACCACCAGCAGGTCGAATTTATTGGCGACAATCAGGGCATCAGCGTTTTTGTTCACGTACGAGGTTCCGTTTATCCGGATGCCCCAGTACTTGTCCGTACCGGCACCATTGAAGTTGGTCGGGTCGGTGGTGCCAAAATAACCCACGGACAACTTGGCGTTGTCTATCTGGTAAGGTTGCGCACCCGTATGCAGGTTGATGTACGCATCTTGGGCGGAAGAGCCATTGAGCCGCATCAGGAACCCGAGCCAAACCGTACTGCCCTGCGCCCCGATGGATGTATTCATGGTGTGGCTTCCCCCGGCTGAATTGCGGTGATGGGCTTGGGCGTTTGATGCCAACGTACGGATGGTACTGGCCGGATGTGTCTTTGAAAACCGGTCGTCTATGTTTAGGCCCGACCCCACACCACCACTGAAGAAAAAGTCGGTGGTGGCGTTGTACGGGGTTTCATTGTTGTTCACATCATTTCTCCCCGCTCCCGTCTGGTTGGCGGCAGATTCCTGCCATATCTCGTACTCGTAGAAAGCACCCGCCGTGCTGGTTTGCAAACGCCTGCCCACCGCATTTGCGGCATCGCCACCGCCATTGGCATAAAAGCCCACGTTTATCAGGCTGTATATTTCGTTGGTAGCCAGCGGGCTGGAAATGATGTTTTCCAAAGGCACATTACTGACCGTGTAGTTAGTGGCGTTTCCGCTGGCCGTTGTCCAGTCCCCGGCCCAGCCCAAGGCGTACTCCGAATTAGTAAGTTCGTTGTTTACATTGTGCAGTTTGATGGCAGTGATGGATGGTCTGGAAAATATGGTGGGGCGGATTTGCTGGGTTGTCGCACCGGCATTGAAATACGTACCCGGATCATCCACAGACGACACATACGGGGTGGTAAAGCTTTGTGATCCGGTGGATCCGAAATAATCGAACCCCTCGTAGGCGTAAATGGTTTTGCGTTCAGGTATGGACAGTGCGGGCACACCGCGCGTGCTGAAAACTTGGATGGCCTGCCCGTTGCCTTGCATGGAGGTGAGCCAGCACAAAAGCAAAACGCACACTGCGCTGTTGGTTGTAAAGAATCTTTTCATAGCTGTGGTAGATAATGCTTCTTCCAAGCACGGTTTCCCTCCGTTTGTGGCGGGGATTCCAGTGTTGGTCTGTCAGTCACGTAAAATTCGCGTTCTTTGAAACCGTATGCTTTTCTTTATCAGGCTGTTGCCATACAGTGTAAGGTTGGAACCGGTATTGGTCTGTACCAGAACTCATGTATTTTGTACGTGCCGGACACTTAAAAGCGGGAGGTTTGGGCTTTCCGGAAGATACTATTTTGAAAATAACGGGAACTGGCGCAAGCGAGGACGCTTGCGCCAGAAAACGCTTGCACCTGCATGGCCTTCCGGGTTCCGTTTGCGGTTAACTCTGGCAGAGTTCAAAACTCTGCCAGAGTTAACCGGCGGTGAAAGCCCGATTTCCCCGCATCAAAATGACAGGGGTTTGGGCTTTTCAAAAGATACTATTCTGCGCGCGGCCAGCAGGGATGTTGCGGTAAGACGTTGCGGTGCAACACCTCATAGCCTTCCCTTCATTCGGCCCGCCGCCACACCTGCACCCAGCCGCGGTAGGTCTGCTCGCCGGCAATGTCTATCGTGTAGAAGTACACGCCGTCGGGATACGTGCCGCCGTCCCAATCGTTCTTGTAGTCTCGGCTCTCAAACACCACCCGGCCCCAGCGGTCAACGATGGTCATGAACGTGCCGGAAGGCAGCTTGGTGATGAAGAACGTGTCGTTGAACCCGTCGCCGTTGGGCGTGAAAATGTTGGGCACCACAAACTTGAGCTCCTTCACCTCGGCATCCAATTGTTTGATGCAGCCGTTGGCATCGCGGATATAGACTTTCAGCAAGCCTACCGGCAACCCGGTGATGAGCGTGTCAATCGGGATGGTGCGGTCTTTGATTTTTGTCCACCGCTGCCCGTCCACGCTCACTTCATACGGTGGCTGCCCGCCGGTAATGTCGTATATCTGCACGCCGCCGGTTGGCTCCTCGAGTACCGACGGCGTGGTTTTGACCTTGTAAGAAATCCGGTTGCCGACGCGGAAATTGAACGGGAATGTGCTGCAACCCTCCTTATCGGTCACCGTCATGGTGTATTCGCCGTCCTGCAAGTTGGGGAACACATACCGGCTAACGAACAACTCGCCGGTGGTGATGGCCGCCCGCCCGCTGATGCTGATCCGGTACGGGGCCACGCCGCCGCGGATACTGTCCACAATGACAGTATTGCAATCCTGACGGCGGATGACGTAACGCACCGAATCAGGGCCGGGCACCACAAACGACTTGATGTTGGCGCAGGTATCTTGGCGGTTTTCGCGCACATACATCCTATAGCTGCCCGAACGCAGGCTCGGGAAGCCCGGCGTGGTGAAATAATTCAGGTTGTCCATTGAGTAATAGTACACCTTGCCCGGAATCGGATTGGCGATATCCACCGTGGCCGAGCCATTGGCCGCGCCGCACGTGGCCGGGGTAGTGGCCACGCTGAACGGAATCGCACCGGCGTTGATGGTTACGCGCTGGGCGGCGGTCTTGCAATTGGTTCCGTACTCGATCACAATGTCATAAATCCCGGCATCCAGGTTGGCAAAGAAAGTGCTGTCGTTGGATATGTACCGGAACGTATTTCCGCCGTTGATGCTGATGCCGTATTCCACGGGAGAGCCGGTCTCAATACCGCCCGTGATCCGGTACACCGCAATACTGCCCTTGTCCGTGTTGGAGCAGCCGATGTTCACGGCTTTCACCTCAAATGCCACCCTCTTTGCGCCCCGGATGGTGAACGGCTTGGTGCTGGCGCACGTGTTCTTAGACACATCGCGCACGTACATGATGTAATCGCCCGGGTTCAGGTTACCGAATACCGGCGAGTTTTGGAAATCAATGCCGTTCAGGCTGTACCGGTACGGCGGCAAGCCTCCCACAATATTGATCACCTCCACCGAACCGGTCGGGTCAGCACAGGTGGGTGTGCGCGTCTGGCGCACATCAAAGGCGATGGCGGCCGGCTCGGTCAGCGTGTATTCAAACGGATATTCGCAGCCCGACTGGTCTTTGATTTTAAGCGTGTAGTTGCCCGCTGGCAAGGCCGTGAAAATGCCCGACGGTTGGTACGCGCCATTGTTCAGGCTGTACTGGTACGGAGCCTGCCCGCCCGTGACCGTGCCCGTGCGGATTTCGCCGTTGTTGGAACCTTGGCACGTCGGGTTGAGCAATACCGGAGTGCCGACATTGATGGCGTTGGGCGAACTCACCCGCGCCGCGTACACGGCCACGCAACCGCGCGTATCCTTGATGTACACCTTATAGATGCCGTTGCCCAAACCGTTGAACTGATCCGTGGTTTGGTAATTGGTCAGGCTGTCGAGCGAATATTGGTACGGCCCCACGCCACCTGCCACACTGGTAATGCGGATACTGCCGTCTTTGGCGGCGCACACCGTTGCGCTGGCGGGCGTGACCGTGGCCGTGATCTGCGTTGCCTCATTGACCGTCACCGGATAAGAAGCCAGGCAGCCGCTTGCCTTGTCGCGGGCGTACAGTATGTAGATGCCCGCTTTCAGGTTGGCAAACAGGGGGGAGTTCTGGTAGGCCGCGCCATCCATGGAATACTCGTGGCTGCCCGAACCGCCGCTCACGCTCACTACTCGCACCGAGCCATCGGCCTTGCCGAAGCAGGAGGCCGGGGTTACCTGCTCCACCTGCGCCGTAATCGCGTTTGGCGAAGACAATGTAACGGTTACGCTGGCCTCGCAACCGGTGGCGTCGCGCACCAAAATAGTATAGTTTCCATTGCCCAAACCCCCGAACACATTGCTGTTCTGCGGTGCGCCGTTGTTGAGGCGGTACGTGAACGGAGCCGACCCGTCGGTTACGGCAACCGTGATGCGGCCATCAACCGAAGTGCAGGCGGAAGGTTGTGTCAACGTCGGGTTGAGCGTCAGTTTGCAGCAGTCCGTCGCGGCAACGATTACCGGGAAGGTCGCCACGCACGAGCCGTTCTGCTCCTTCACGTACACAGTGTAGGCTCCGGCGGCCAGCTTGTCGAAAGTCGTGTTTCCGCTGAAAGTCGTGCCATCCAGCGAATAGACAAACACGCCCGAACCACCGCTGGCGTTGGTGATTATGATGGTGCCATCGGCTTGGCGGCACGAAGCCGGTTGGCCCTGCGCCACGGTAGCGGTAATGGCCTGCCCGCCGATGATGGCTATCTCTGCGGAGAACCGGCAGTTTTTCGCATCACGGATGGTGGCTTGGTACTTTCCGGGCAGCAAATCCGCGAAAGCCGTATCCGTGCCGAACGTAGTGCCGTTGACGCTGAACTGGTACGGGGCCTGCCCGCCAAACACATTGGTGAAAGTGATTTGCCCTTTGTCGCCGCACGTTTTGGGCTGGTTCACGATGATGATGCCCGCCACGTCGAATTTGGTGGCTATGGTCACCGGAAACGGAGCCGTACACGTCACGTTGTTCCTGTCGCGTGCCAGAATAGTATAGTTTCCGGCGGCTAAACTGTTGAATTGCGGGTTGGCCTGGTAAGTCGCGCCGTTGTCAATGCTGAACTCATACGCGCCGCTGCCGCCCGAAATGTTGATTAGGATGGCGGTTCCGTCGCTCACACCATTGCACAACACCGGATTGGAAAACGCCTGCGCCGTGATTGTGCAAGTTGGTGGCGGACACGTGAAAGTTTTCACGGTTGCCGTCGTGGTGAATTCACAGTTGCTCGCATCCGTCACCCGGATCGTGTAGGTATTGGGAAGCAGCGCACCGAACACGTTGCCCGCCGGGTTTAGGGTTCCGTTGAGATAGTATTTGTACGGAGCCGTGCCGCCTGTTACCGATACGGTTATTTTTCCATCATTGGCCTTGCAAGCCGTCTCGCTGTCCAAAGAAATGCTTGCAGCAATTTTTCCGATGTCCGCCAAGCGAATCGTATCCAGTTTGAATTCGCAACTGTTGGCATCACGAATGGAAATGACGTAGAAACCAGCCGTCAAGCCGCCGAACGTGCCGCTATTTGTCGTACTACCATTGATGGAATACTGGTAGGGTGCTGTTCCGCCAATGGCGGCAACTGATATTGTACCTCCATTCGGGTTTGCACAGGTAGGTTCCGTTTGGCTGGCAGTTGCCGAAAGTGTGCATACTGGCGTGCAAACCGCCTTTTTGATGGTGATGAGTCGGGAAAACTTACATCCGTTGGCATCTTGCACGCCGATTGTATAATTACCGGGAGCCAAGTTGATGAACTCGCCATTCGGATTGGCAGAACCATTGATTGAATACTGGATTGCACCAATGCCACCGCTTACTGTCAGGACAGATATTTTCCCATCTCTTGCATCGCAGGCAGACTCGTCGGCGATATTGGCCGTAATACTGGTTATGCCGCCGCCCGTTGCCGTGACACTGACCGAACGGGTTATCATGCAGCCCTTGGCATCCTTTGCATACACAGTGTAGCTTCCTGCCGCCAAGCCGCCAAACACATCGGCCACATCATAATTTACCCCGTCCAGCGAATACAAGTAAGGCTGTGTGCCCCCTGACACGCTGTTGATTTTAATTGTCCCATCATTTGCGGAGCAATTGGCAGGCTTGGTGGTGGAAACACTCATAGAATTGGGTGCGGTGGGCGGAATCAACCTCACGCCGGGCAGGTCCAAAATACAATTATTCGCGTCTTTGATGCGCAATAGGTAATCACCGGGGGCAAGGCCAGTGAAAACACCTGAACCCGGCACAAAACCCGATCCATTGATAGAATAAGTGTATGGTGCCGTTCCGGCATTTGCAAACACTTGAATTGACCCGCCACTTGCACTTATACAGTTAGGATCCGTAGAAGTGATGTTGCCATTTAATGTACAAGTGACAGGACAAGTGAATTTGGTTATTGTTGATGTTGTTGAATACTCGCAACCCTTGGTGTCGACCACCCTGACCAAGTAACTTCCCGGAGCCAAGTTGGCAAACACATTGCTGTTGATACCTGCCGGATTAGGACTACCGTTAAGGTAGTACTCAACCGCCCCAGTAGTACCGCTTGCGTTTATTCTAATAGTCCCATCATTCGCAGCGCAAGCCGTTTCGTCAGTCACTCCCACCGTTGCCACAATTCCGCCAGCAGTTGCCAAGACTTGCGTAAATGTAGCCGTGCAGCCATTCGCATCTTTTGCATAAATTGTATAGGAACCATCGGTAAGTCCGCTGAAAGTTGCATTTATCCGGTAATTTGTCCCATCAATCGAGTAACGGTACGGGGCGGTGCCGCCCGATGCGTTGGTAATCGAAATCACCCCGTCTTGCAGGCCGCAACCCGTGGGGTTGGTGCCGCTTACGGTTGCGGTGATGATTGCCGGAAGGGTTAAAGTTGCCGATACCGAAGTCTGGCAGCCCGCGCCGTACCGCACCAGAATAGTATAATTTCCGGAGGCCAAACCCGTGAACACGTTGGTGGTCACAAACGTGTTCCCTCCATCAATGGAATACGTGATGGCTCCCGATCCGCCCGACAAGCCGACGGTGAGACTGCCGTCATTGCCAACGCAAGTGGGGTTGGTTTGGGCGGTTATGGCGGCGGTTGCGTTGCAATCGGCCACGCAGTTGCTGCCCACCACTACATTTGTCAGGAAATCGCAGCCGTTGGCTGCCACCACGCGCACTTGGTGCGGCCCCGAAGACAGGCCATTGAAAACATTGTTGCCGCCACCCGCCGGATTAAGCACACCATCCACAAAATACTGGTACGGCCCGGCACTGCCGGTCACGTTGGTTACCGTAATTTGCCCGTCTTTCGTGCTGCAGCCGCTTTCCGAAACCGTAACGGTTTCCAAACTCAAGATGCCGCCCGTTGCGGCCAGGCTCTGGGTGAGATTGATAATGCAGCCGCCCGCGTCTTTCAGGAACACGCTGTAGTTTCCACCCGACAGGTTGGCGAAAGTGGCGCTGGCGGCGTAATTCACCCCGTCAAGCGAATATTGGTAGGGAGCCGTACCGCCCGTCACATTGCTTACGGTGATTTGGCCGTTGGCAGACGAACACCCGCTTGGGTTGGTTCCGCTCAAAATGGCCGCCAAGGGTACTCCTGTCAGCGTCACTATCCCAAGGTCTTTCTGGCAGAGACTGTCCCTGACCAAAATAGTATAGTTTCCGGAGGCCAAACCCATGAACACATTGGTGGTCACGAAGGTGGTGCCGCCGTTGATGGAATATTGCACCGTTCCAACACCGTTCGTCGCCGACAAGGTTATGGAGCCGTCATTGCCAGCGCAGCCGGGTTGTGTGGTCGTGGACACAGCAGCCTGCAAGCAGCAAGCCTGTTTCACGGATGAGGCAGCCGTGAAATCACAGCCGTCCGCCGTCAACACGCGAATGGTGTAGCTGCCACCCGCCAAGTTGCCGAACACGTTGCTGTTCGCCCCCGCCGGATTGATGATGCCGTTGATGAAATACTGGTAGGGAGCCTTGCCACCCGTCACACTGCTTACTGTTATTGTCCCGTCTTTTCCGTTGCAGGAGGTTTCGTCGGCTGCGGAGATACTGATTGCGGTGATGCTGTTCGGGGCGGTCAGGGTGATGGTTAGTGTCGCCGTGCAGCCATTGGCATCCTTGATGGTTATAGTGTAAGCCGTTCCATTGCCTGCCAAGTTGGTGAATGCGTTTCCGCTTTGGAAAGGCCCGCCATTCAATGAATACTGGTACGGGGCCGCGCCACCCGCCGCGCCGTTAATGGTAATGGAGCCATCAGTGGTCGCGCAACTGCTCGGGTTGGCCGGCACCAGCGTGGCAGTGATGGTCACGTTCACTTTCAGGGTCACGTCTGGCAATGTGGCGGTGCATCCGTTGGCATCCTTGACAACTACTTGGTAAACGCCATCTGCCAGTCCGGTCAGGGTTGCCGACGCTTGGAAAGCCACGCCGTCAAGTGAATATTGATAGGGGGCAGTGCCGTTCAGCACGTTGCTTACTGTAATTTGTCCGTCTGTGGCCGCGCAGGTGGTCGGGTTGGTACCCGTTGCCGTTGCCGCAATGGCCGCCGGGGCGGTCAGCGTTGCCGTGCCGATGGCTTGCACACAATTGTTGGCATCTTTGGCCGTGACCGCATACGTTCCGGCGGCCAAGCCGTTGAATGTCAGGCTGTTCGTGTAGGTTCCGCCATTCAGCGCGTATTGCAGCGCACCCGTACCACCCGATGCCGTCACAGTCAGGCTGCCGTCGTTGTTCTGGCACGATGGATTGATGGTTGCACTCACCGCGCCGGTGATGGCGGGCGGGTTGGTGATGATTGCGTTGCGCGTGATTTCGCAGGCCGGATTGTTCCGGTCGCGGATGGTAACGGTGTAGTTTCCGGAGGCCAGACCATTGAAAATGGCCGCCGTTTGGAATGAAGTGCCATCCAGACTGTACTCGTACAGGCCCGTGCCGCCCAATGCTGCCACCGTAATTTGTCCGTTACCGGCATTGTTGCAGGCCAAATCGGTATTGGTTACGGTAGCTGCCAGCGTGCAAGGCGTGGTGCAGTTGGTTCCCACCGCCGCCGTAGTCGTGAAAAAGCAGCCATCCGCCGTTTCCACCCGGATGGCATAAACCTTTCCTTCCAGTCCCGAAAACACATTATTGTTGATACCCGCCGGATTTGGCGTTCCGTTCAGATAGTATTTGTAAGGGGTTTTCCCACCCACCGCATTAACCGTGACCGACCCGTCAAGGGTGAGGCAGCCGCTTTCCGAAATGGTATTGACCGTCACGGTGGATATTCCGTCCGGGGCGGTGATGGTTTGCGCGAAAGTGTTCACGCAACCATCGGCATCACGAACCGAAACCGTGTAACTGTTGCCTGCCAAGCCGCTGAACGTGCTGGCCGCCTGGTAGTTCACACCGTCAAGCGAGAATTGGTAGGGAGCTTTGCCGCCGGTTACGCTGGCCACCGTAATCGTTCCGTCATTGACATTGCAGGTGGCGGGGTTGCTGCCCGAAACCGTGGCGGCAATGGCTACGGGCGGGGTCAAAGTCACTGTTCCAGCATTGACAACGCAGCCGTTACCGTCTTTCACCACAATCGCGTAGCTGCCAGCCGCCAAGTTCGCAAACACCGGGTTTGTATTGAAATTCGTGCCGCCGTCAATGGAGTAACTCACCGTGCCAATGCCATCGGCAGAAGCCAGTGTGATTGTGCCGTCGTTGCCTTTGCACGTCGGGTCGGTTTGCGAGGCCACGCTGGCCGCCAGTTTGCAGGTGATGCAATCCGTACCCACGGCCACGGTCTGCGTCAGGTCGCAACCGTTGGCGGCAACGATTCGGATGGAATACGTATTGGCCACCAGCCCTGCAAACACGTTGCTGTTGATGCCTGCCGGGTTTGGCGTTCCGTTGATGAAGTACTGGTAAGGCCCGCCCGCACCGGCAATGCCGCTCACCGTAACGGAACCGTCCGCTTTGGCGCAACCGCTTTCATTGGCGGGAGCCAGTGTGGCGGCAGTGATGCCCGGTGTCGCGGAAAGGCTTTGGGTACGCGTAACAACGCAGCCCGCCGCATCCCTCACATAAATAGTATAGTTGTTTGCTGCCAACGCGCCGAACACGCCGGTAGTGTTGGAAAAATCAGTGCCATCAAGGCTGTAGCCGTACGGAGCCGCGCCACCTGATGCGCTAACAGTCAGTGCGCCGCTGCTCGGATCGGTGCAGTTGGGGTTGGAAGCCAAAACCGTAGCCGCCAAGTCCGATTGTTTCAATGCAACCGGAACCGAAGTTGCCGAACAACCGCTTTCCGTCACGGTCACCGAATAGCTTCCGGCGGCGGTCACGGCCAAGGTCTGGTTCGTTGCTCCGGCAACCGGGCTGCCATTCAACAGCCATTGGTTGCCTGCTGTTGCACTCGAAGTGAGCACAGTGTTGCTTGCCGTGCAAAAGGTGGGATTGCCGGTGATGGTTGGCACGGCCACAACAGTTTGCGTTACCGTAACGGCTGGCGAAACCGCCGTGCAGCCGTTTTCCGTAACCTGCACGGTGTAGCTGCCCGATGCCGATACGGCCAGTGTCTGGCCGGTGGCTCCCGCAACGGGGTTTCCGTTCAAAAACCATTGGTTCCCGGATGCGGTGCTGGAAGTCAGGATCGTGTTGCCGCCCGAACAAATGTTCAGCGAGCCGCTGATGTTTGGCACTGCCGGAGCCGGGTTGATGGTGACGGTGACCGCCGTTGCCGGGCTTTTGCACACACCCGAGATTTGGGTCGCGTAAAAGATACTATTTCCGGCAATTGCATTATTGATGGATGGCGTGAAGGAATTGCCCGAGCCGAGCAGCGTAGCCAAGGCGGCATCGCCGTACCATTGGATGTTGGTTCCGGTGGCCGTCAACTGCGGAACCGCACCGCCCGTGCAAATGGGAGCCGGACTGGCCGCCACCGGAGCCGCCAAAACCGCTGGTTGCGCCACCGGCACCGAAGCGGTTTGAACACAGCCTTTGGCATCGGTCACGGTTACCGTGTAAGTACCTGCTGGCAAGCCGGTTGCACCGGAAGAAGATTGGACAGGCGTGGTGTTCCACGCGTAAGTATAAGGAGCAGTGCCTCCGCTGACCAAGACAGAAGCCGTGCCATCGGATGCGCCGTTGCACGAAGCATCAGTGGCGGAAGCAACCAATGCCAATGCCTGGGGCTGGCCGACACTGACATTAGACAAGGTGACGGTGCAGCCTTTGCCATCCGTCACCAAAATAGTATAATTTCCGGAGGCCAAACCCGCAAGCACATTGGAGGCCTGCGGTGCGCCGCCATTGATGCTGTAGCCATAAGGAGCCGTGCCGCCCGTGGCACTGACAGTGACCGAACCCGTTGTGGTGCCGTTGCAACCCGCATCTGTGGCGGTGGCGGTTGCCTGCAATACCGCCGGTGCCGAAAGTGTGACGGGGTTCAGGGTGGCCGTGCAGCCGTTAGCATCCCTGACAACGAGGGTGTAAGTACCCGCCGCCAAACCGGTGAAACTGCCGCCATTGGCCGTGAACGTGATTCCGTCCGTTGAAAACACGTACGGAGCCGTGCCGCCCGTTACGGAAATGCCAATGATGCCGTCAGTTCCGCCATTGCAGCTAATGTCCTTTTGCGCGGAAATGGAAACTGTCAGTTGCGGTGCCTGCGCGAGGCTGATGCCCGGCACGGTCACCTCGCAATTTTTGCTGTCGCGAATGGTAATGGTGTAACTTCCGGCCGCCAATCCGGCAAAGGCGTTTGAAGCTTGGAAGTTGGTTCCGTCTTTGGAATAAGTGTACGGAGCCGTGCCGCCCGATGCGCCGACCGAGATTTCACCGGTGGCTGCGCCAAAGCAACCGACATCCTGCTTGGCCGTCAGACTGGCCGCCAATTGCGCTGGCTGGCTGAGGGTGACCGCAACCGTTTTCACGCAGTTTTTGCTGTCGCGGACAGTAGTGGTGTAATTTCCGGCGGCAAGCCCGGTGAAATTGCCCGTTGCTTGGAATACGCTGCCGTCCTTTGAAAAAGCATAGGGAGCCGTACCGCCCGTGGCCGAGACAGTAATGGTTCCCGTTGCATCGCCGAAGCAGCCGGTAATGTCGGTTTGGCTGCCCAAGGCGAGCACCAATGCGGGCGGCTCGGCCAGCGTTACCGGCACGGAACTCACCGTGCAGTTTTGCGCATCCCTTACCAAAATAGTATAGTTTCCGGCAAGCAAACCCGTGAATGTGGGTGAGCCTTGGAAAGTCGCGCCGTTGTCAATCGAATACTGGTAGGCCGGAGTGCCACCGGTAGCGGCCACCGTGATTTCGCCGTTGGCATCGCCCGCGCAGGTTTCAATGTTTTTCTGCGAACTGACTGCAACGGTAAGCAAATCGGGTTCCGTTAGCGTGAGTGCGGGCAGCGTGACTTCGCAATTGTTGTTGTCAATGACTTTGACCGTGTAGGTTCCGGCAACCAGACCAGTGAACACATTGGAAGCCTGCGGTGCGCCACCATTGATACTGTAACTGTACGGAGCCGTGCCGCCCGTAGCCGTGATGGTGACCGAACCGTTGTTGGCGCCTTTGCAAAGCGGATTTTGGGAAGCCAGTGAGGCGGCAACCGCCGTTGGCTGAGACAGTGCGGTGTTTGCCAGGGTAGCCGTACAGCCTTTGGTGTCGCGCACCAGAATAGTATAGTTTCCGGCGGCCAAACCCCCGAACACATTGGAGGCTTGGAAAATCGTGCCGTTGTCAATCGAGTATTCATAGGCGGGTTGTCCGCCCGCCGCCAAAACGGTGATTGCGCCGGTTTTGTCGCCAAAGCAGCCGGTGATATTGGTCTGGGAAACCAATGCCAAGGTCAATTGGGCGGGTTGCGCCAATGTGACAGGAGCCAAGGAAATTGTGCAGCCATTGGCATCCTTGGCAACAATGGTATACGTACCGGCGGCCAAACCGGTGAAATTGCCGCCGTTGGCCGTGAAAATGCTTCCGTCTTTGGAATAGGTATAACCTCCGGTTCCGCCCGTGGCGGTCACTTTGATTTCGCCGGTTGCATCGCCGAAGCAGCCCAGAACATCCAATTGCGAATCAAATGCGATTTGCAGCGCGGGCGGCTCGGTCAGCGTGATGCCGGCCAGTTTTGTAACGCAGCCCTTGCTGTCGCGCACGGCGAGGTTGTAGGTTCCGCCCGACAAAGCGGCAAATACGTTTGATGCGCCGTAGGTAGCGCCGTCATCCTTGGAATATTCGTACGGTGCGGTGCCGCCGGTGGCCGCAATGGTGATGGAGCCGTTGGCATTGCCCGCGCAGGCCGGGTTGGCTTGCGCACTTACCACAAGTTGCAGCGCGGGCGGCTCGGCCAGCACCACATCAATGGTGTTGGTGCAGCCTTTGCTGTCCTTTACCGTGACCGAGTACGTTCCGGCTCCCAATCCGGAGAATGTATTGGAAACCTGATAGTTGGCCCCGCCGTCAACGGAATACTGAAAACCGCTGTTGCCACCCGTGGCGGCAATGGCAAACGCGCCAGTGTTATCGCCGAAGCAGCCGGTGATATCGGTTTGGGAAGCGACGGACAAAAGCAGTTCGGCGGGTTCGCCAATGGGCACGCCGCTGAACACGTTGATGTTGCAGGCCGGGCTTTTGCGCGTAACCTGCATGATGTAGGAACTGGCCGACAGGTTGTTGAACGTAATCGTGTTGCCGACGATGGTCACCGTGACCGGCCCCAGCGGGTCGGTGACAATCGGGATGCCCGGAGCCAAGAGGTCGCGCAGCAGGAAATTGTACAGCGCGGTGTTCACGCCGGGCTTGGCTTGCACCACCATTTGGCCGTCCGAACCGCCGAAGCAAGTCGCGTCTTTGGTTGAGGATATGCTGAAATCAGCGGGTACAGGGCATTGTGCCCGCACCACTTCCGCCATCCCAATCCAAGCCAGCAAAACAAAAAATACGGTGTAGATACGTTTCATGACAATGTGGTTACTTTTAATGTTGTTATTTCGTGCCGACAGTAAAACCGTTTATGCCTCCCAGCATCTGCTTACAATCCTTCCCTATTACCTGCACGAAGTACGTGGAAGCGGGCAACCGGTCGAAAACCAGGGTTTTCTCGTTGAGCCGCATGGCCGGTATCTGCCGGGTGGCGGCAAACTCCTTACGGTCGTTGTAGATGTCATACAGTTTGAAAGTAAACCCTCCCTCCCCTTTTTTCAGTGTCAGGTGCAACTTTCCGTTGGCCTGCCCGGTATTGGCGGCTTCGGCAATGCCTTCAAACGCATGGTTGCAGGGGGCTGCCGGGTTTTTGCGCTGCGCAAAACCATCCGGGGCAACCAGCAGGGCCAAGGCTACGGCCAAAAAGACTTGTAAGGATTTCGCTATGGTTTTCATGTATTTCGGTGTTTTCTGGAATCAGGTTTATTGAATCGGGCAAAAAACTGAATGTGGTCTCCGTAATGTTTAAGCTCTTCGCTGGCCACCCGTGCCTTGCCGCTGATACGGACACCCGCCGGTTTGCCGCTGCGGGCGTTGGCGGCTTGCCGCTTGTAACCTTGCCAGCCTTGCAGCAGCGGCCAAAACCAGACGCGGACAAGTGCCGCTTGCAAGCCTTTGCCGGACGAAAACCGCCCGTAAAGGGTACTCCAAAAGATTCCGGCAGCACATGGGGCAAGACTATGTTTTTACGGCTGCTGTATCGAATTTACAAGGGGTGACCGCCCAAACCGATACGAGAACGCCGGGTTTGGTTACGCATGTAACATTCTTGGTGATTATGAAAACGGAACGGAAAAACGGCAACGGGGAGGCGGGCGTAAGGTTCCCGTGGAAAATAGTATCTTTTCAAAACACCAAATCCCCTTCGGTGCAGAGCCGGGAATGAATCGCAAAAAGTTCTTTTTGTGTTCCGGTTCCGCAGTGGAATCAAACGGACGGCGGCCACGCGCCTTCAAAAAATAGTGGACTTGAAAAATAGTATCCTTCTGAAATGCGAAACCCGGGGCGTATCCGGGATGGGTGGCTACCGGTTTTCCAACTGCCTCCACATGGAAATCGCCCAGCTCAGGCCGGGCGATTATGTGCTTTTTCGTCACTTGTTTTTTGTCTGGTTCGGGTTGCCCTCCGCTTACTGCGCGGTATCGCTGGCGGTAGTATCCATGTACGGCGTGGAGGTTGTGTCGGTTTCCGTATCCATCTGGGTGGGGGCGTTGCGGTCGCCGGGGTTGGCTTTCCCGCTTTCCGAACCGTTGCAGGCGGCCAGCAGGATGGTTGTCAATGCCGCCGCAGTCAGGCTTTTCAGGTTTTTTTTCATTTGATGGTATCGGTTTTGTTGGTGTCTGCTTTCATGGGCTGGCTGGTATTGTCGGTGGGCGCAACGGCCGTGTCGAGCGTGATGCGCGTGCCCGGACTTGCCTTGCCCGAACCGCTATTGGAATTGCCGCATCCGCAAAAAGCGGCGGCAAGCAGCACAAAGGCTGACATGATGGTTGTTTTTTTCATGGAAATTGAATGTTTCAAGGGTTGTACATAGCCCCGGATGGTAAAAAATCATACCATTCAAAAAACTAACGCCGGAACAACGGAGAAAATAGTATCTTTTGAAAAACCCGAACCCGGCCGCAAAAAAAACGCCGCCCGTCAGTGACGGGCGGCGTTTTCAAAGCAAAGAGCCAAATGATTACTTGGCAGTGTCAGTGCTCATCATGTTTGTGGTGTCGGTGCTCATCATGGTGGCAGTATCGGTGCTCATCATGGTGGCGGTGTCGGTGCTCATTTCGGTTCCTTCGGTGGAGGTTCCTTCAGTCTCTTTCTTGGAATCACAAGCGGAGAAAGCAACCGTTCCCAGAACGATGGCTGACATTACGAACAGTTTTTTCATGGTGATGATGAATTTGGTTGATTTAAAGTTGAAATCCGGCACTTTATACGCACAAGGTTGAAAGGTAACCCAACGGCGGCACGCGAAAGACAACTTTTTGCGCACCGCCGTTTTACCCGCAAAAAAAACGCCGCCCATCAGTGACGGGCGGCGTTTTCAAAAAGGTTTCGATCCGGTTATTTGCTAACGGAATCGGCAACTGCGTTCATTGTCGAGTCAGCAGCGTCTTTGGTGGAGTCGATTGCTTCGGTTGCTACTTCGGCAGTGGAGTCAAGCATTTCAGAAGTAGATTCGGCTGCTTCAGCGGCAGGCTTGGAATCGCAGGCGGAGAAAGCGACCGTTCCCAGAACGATGGCCGACATTACGAACAGTTTTTTCATTTTTACGTTTTTTAAGTTAGGTTTAAAATTAAAATCCGGAGTTAATACGCCGGATGGGCGAAGGTAACCCGACCGAAATAAATATTCTGCGGTCGGGTTACGTTTCCTTTTTCCGGGTATCAAAAAATATTGCATGAGCAAAGTTCAGTTCCAGACCGAAGAAGAATTGCTGACGGCCATCAGCCGTGGCGATGAACGGGCGATAGGAATCACGTACAAGACGTATTTCCCGATGGTGCTGCATTTTGTCACGCACAATTCGGGCAGCGAGCAGGAGGCAAAGGACATTTACCAGGAAGCCATCGTGATCCTGTACGAAAATGCGCAGAAGCCCGGCTTTGAGCTTTCGTGCAAGATAAAAACGTACATCTATTCGGTGTGCCGGCGGCTGTGGCTCAAACGGCTGACCCAGCGCAACCGCTACGTGGGCAAAATCGAGGATTTTGAAAGTTTCATTCCCTTCGTCAGGGAAGATGCGGATGTGGAAGAACGGGAAGATCAATTCGAGGCCATGCACGAATCGCTGGGGCAACTGGGCGAACCGTGCCGCACAATCCTGGAGGATTTTTTCATCCATGACTTTTCCATGCAGCAGATTACTGAGAAAATGGGCTACACGAACACGGACAATGCCAAAAACCAGAAATACAAATGCCTGATTCGCCTCAAGAAATTGTTTTTTTCGCGGTATCAGGGCTGATTGCTTTTTTAATCCGCACCCGTAAGTAGGGCGGGTTTGGTGTTTCCGAAAGATACTATTTCCAGAAGGCCGCAAACATTCAACGCTATGATTACCAAAGAACTGCACGAGAAAATGGAAGCGTACGTGGCCGGGCAACTGTCTGCCGCCGATGCCGGTGCGTTTGCCAGCCAACTGCTCGGCGATGCGCAGTTGGCCGAGCAAGTGCGCCAATACCGCTTGTTGGCCGATAGTTTCACGGCCTATGGCAAACGCGTGGAACTGAAAAAGCAACTGGACGGCTTTCATCAGGAATGGAAAGACGAAAGCCGCGACCGTCCGTTCATCCGCACGTACGGCGTGCGCAAATTCTGGCGCAGCCATATTGGCACCGTGGCCGTGGCAGCTTCGGTGGCGGTGGTCACGGTGTTGGGTACGGTTCTGATTACCAATTACTTGCGTTCTCTGGAACACCGCCAAGTAAATTACTACGCGGAATTGAAAAAGGAAAACAACCGCATCAAAAAAACGCTGGATGCCATCTCCACTTCCATGCAGCAAGACGATAGGCGGGCTTCGTACAGTGCCAGTGCCACCGGCTTCATGATTGCCTCCAACGGTTACATTGTCACCAACCGGCACGTGGTCAATGGCGCTGATTCGGTATATGTGGAGGCGGTGGACGAGACGGATACCAAACGCCGTTACAAGGCCAAACTGATTTACATTGATCCCGATCCGAGCGTGGATTTGGCCATGCTCAAAATCACCGATTCCACGTTCCGTCCGTTGAAATATATGCCCTACGCCCTGCAAACCCGCGAGGCCGACTTGGGAGAGAAAGTCTATACGCTGGCCTATCCGCGTGAGGAAATGGTTTTTGGCGAGGGTTCGGTCAGTTCGCACACGGGCTACGAGGGCGATACATCAAAATACCAAGTTTCCATCCCCGTCAATCCGGGCAACAGTGGCGCGCCGCTGCTCGACGAGAAAGGCAACCTGATCGGCATTGTCACGGCCAAGAACATGAACGAGGAAAGTGCCGCCTTTGCCATCAAATCAAAGCACCTGCTCACACTGATCGGCTCCATCCCCGCCGATTCACTGCCGGAGCCGATCATCACGCCCCGCAAAAACTACATGCACTATATGCGCCGACCTGACCAGATCAAGAAACTGCAAGGCTTGGTGTTCAATGTAAAAGTGTACAATTCGGAGAAATAAGAGAAAGTCCCCAACCCCAAATGGGAGTGGCCTCCCCCCTGTCTGCCGACAGGCAGGCAACCCCCTCCGAAAGAGGGGGCTTTTTTTTATGCCGGGTTTGGGCTTTTTGAAAGATACTGTTTTTTGCTCCCCTTTAGGGTCGGGGGCTTCTTTTTCACAGATACTTCCAGAAACCCCAGAACCGGCGGCGGCGCAGGTAATCCAGCTCATATTCGCGGTGATACGCTTCCTTTTCAAAGCTGATGGCCATGTACGCTTGGTGGTGGGGCAGCCCCCGCAGCCGGTGCCAGCCGTACTCGCCCAAGTAAAATATGTAGAATGGCAGCACCAGCATTTCCAGTTGCTGCCGCAAATGAATCCGTTCGTGGTTCAGCAGCCGTTGGTTGGTGGCATCGCCTTTATCCTTTATCAGAATGAACGGGTACAGTGCCATGCCACGTGCCGGAAGCGTGGGCGTGTGCAGGATCAAGTCCATAAGGTGCGTTGGTAAAGAGAGGGAACGATTTTACCAGCCGTTCCGGTCGGCCAGTGACCGGATGTGCGCAAAATGGTGGTTGCCGTGCCACGCGTACAAAGCCGTGACCTGCCGCAACGCAAAGGTGCGCTGGCTTTGCGGGTGAAAATACGTCCGCCCGAAATCGGCTTCGCGCATGGAATCCAGCAACACTGCCCAGCGCTGGTGCAGGGCGGCCAGCAGTTGCAGCGAAACCTCCACCGGAGCCGTTCGGCCATCGGCCAGTTCGGCCCACAAATCTTCGTGATACGGCCTGATGGTGGGGTTGTCTTCGGTCAGGGCCAACTTGTAGCGGATTAACGCGTTGGCGTGGCTGTCGGCCAAGTGATGCACCACTTGCCTGGCCGTCCAGCCATCGGGTCGGTAGGGCGTATCCAACTGGCTGTCAGAGAGTTCATGTACCAGTTCCGCAAGTTTTCCGGGCAGTTGAGCAATGGTTTCCCCGTGCCGGGCAACTTCGGCAAAAGGAACATCCCGGTCATACTCAAACCGGCCAATGGGGTATTGTAGCGTTTCAAGGGACGGGTGTTGCATGGCCGGGTTTGGTGTTTTTAAAAGATACTATTTCAGGTTTCGGTCACTTTCGTGGATATGCCCGCCCATTTGCCCGAAGGCGTTTTGCCAACCACATACACGTCAATGTCCATTTTGCCCACGCGGAAAACCTGGATGTCGGTGAGGTTTTCCGTGATTTGCCTTTGCAATTCCTTGAACTGCTCCACCTGTTTCAGTTCATCGGCGTGGTACCATTCCTTGATTTCAGTCACCTGCCCGAAAAAATCGTCCAGCGGCTGTTTTTTCACGGATACTTGGCGCGGATTGTCGGTGTATTTGCGCACGGCTTGCTCGTTGAGCGGGGCATTGCCCGATAGATCCCATTCAAAATACACAAGCGGCTCATCCGTTTCGCTCGGATAAAGCAGCCCTTCGGTTGCCTGCAACAGGGATTGCCGTAAACTTTTCTCCGTAAAAACCATATTGCTGCGGGAATGTCTGGTGGCGAACGGTTTGCAATGCCCGAGGCCGCTTACCGCCCGTGTGTGTGCGTCATTCAAGTATAAAAACTATTGCCCACTAAATCAAATCGGCGATGGCGGCAGTGAAAATATTTTCCGGTTTGCGGCCTTTTGCTCCGATGAAATGGTTAAGTTTGCATCCCTTTTTCCCAATAGCCGCCAATCATCAAGTGGCTGCAAATTTGAGTCTGTTGTTTTTGCAAGTTATTGACAATCAGAGTATTAATACGCATTTTATCACATCAATCAAATAAAAAAACCAAAAAAGCCCCTCGAAATCCGTTTTGAGATTTTTATTTCCCACTATCCTAACCATTCAACCATGACTGCCGAAATCCATACCGACAAGGGCGTGATGAAAGTGATTTTCTTCGCCGAAGACGCACCCAAAACCGTCGCAAATTTTACAAAACTCGCCCAATCGGGCTATTATGACGGCGTGTTGTTCCACCGCGTCATTGACAATTTTATGATCCAGACCGGCGACCCCACCGGAACCGGCGCGGGCGGCCCCGGCTACACCATTGACGACGAGTTGGACGGCGGCAACCAGTTTCACGACCGGGGCGTGCTTTCCATGGCCAACACCGGGCGGCCCAACTCGGGTGGGTCGCAGTTTTTCATCTGCCACAGCCGCCTCAATACCAAACACTTGGATCGCAAGCACACGGTTTTCGGCAAGGTGATCGAGGGCTTGGACGTAGTGGACGAAATCCGCCAAGGCGACCGCATGACCAAGGTTGTGGTTACCGAAGACTGAAAAGCCCGGTAATGCCGCGTGCGGCATTGCCGGCAAACTTGCCCGACCGGCTTCCATGTGCAGAGGGGTTTGGCATTCCTGAAACATACTATTTTCCCTGCCCCCACGCCGCAAACCCCGACACCAAACCATGCTGGAACGACCCGGAAAACCGATCAAAAAAGCCTTTGGCGAAAACCCGCGTCCGGCCCGCAATGGTGCGCCGCGTTTTCTGGATGCCGACCTGGGCAAGCTGCCGCCCCAAGCCCCCGAGTTGGAGGAAGCCGTGCTGGGCGCGTTGATGCTCGAAAAAGACGCGCTGACAACGGTGATTGACATGCTCAAGCCGGACAGTTTCTACAAGGATGCGCACAAGGAAATATACAGTGCCATCCTGGAACTGTTTGCCCAGTCGGAACCGGTGGATATGCTGACCGTGACCGAGAAGCTGCGCGAAATGGGCAAAATCGAGATTGTGGGCGGGGTTCCGTACGTGGCCCAACTGACCAACCGCGTCAACTCGGCGGCCAACATCGAGACGCACGCCCGCATGATTGCCGAAAAAGCCATCAAACGCGAGCTTATTGCGCAAGCCACGGAAATACTGAAACACGCCTACGAAGACACCACCGACGTATTCAACCTGCTGGATTTTGCCGAGCAGAGCCTTTTCCAGATTTCCGAATCCAACATCCGCAAAAAAGTCGCCAATATGCGTGACCTGATGCAGACAGCCATCAAGGAACTGGAAGCCAAAAAAGACCACAAAGATGGCCTGACGGGCGTGCCGACGGGCTTTACCATGCTGGACCGCGTAACGTCGGGCTGGCAGAAGTCGGACCTGATTATCTTGGCGGCCCGGCCGGCCATGGGCAAAACCGCATTCATCGTCTCGGCCATGCGCAATGCGGCGGTGATGTTCAATATGCCGGTGGCGATTTTTTCGCTGGAAATGTCGTCCATCCAGTTAGTAAACCGGCTTATCTCGGCGGAGGCGGAACTGGAAAGCGACAAGATCAAGAAAGGAAACCTGGCGGCGTATGAATGGGAACAGTTGCACGCCAAAATACCCAGCCTAGAGGCCGCCCCCATTTTCATTGACGATACGCCCGCACTTTCCATTCTGGAATTGCGCGCCAAATGCCGTCGGCTCAAGGCGCAGCACGACATCCAGTGCATTATTATTGACTACCTGCAACTGATGAGTGGCGATACGGGCGGACGTGGCGGCGGTAACCGCGAGCAGGAAGTGGCGCAGATTTCTCGGGCGTTGAAGGGCTTGGCAAAGGAACTGAATGTGCCCGTGATTGCGCTGTCGCAGTTGAGCCGGGCCGTGGAAACACGCGGCGGCGACAAACGCCCGCAACTCTCGGATTTGCGCGAATCTGGCTCAATCGAGCAGGACGCAGATATGGTTTTGTTCCTGTACCGTCCTGAATACTACGGCATTACGCAAGACGAAAACGGCAACCCGACGCAAAACTTGGGCGAGGTGATCATTGCCAAGCACCGCAACGGCTCCTTGGAAAACGTGCCGCTCAAGTTCATCGGCAAGTACACCAAGTTTTCGGACTGGGACGGAGCCGAGTCGTACACGGGCCTGTCGGCAGTGTCCAGCAACGGCACCATTCCGCCCGAATTCGACAGCGACCTGCCCAACGGAACCATCCGCTTGGGCAGCAAAGCCAACAACCTGCCGCCCCAGCCCCCACCCGAATTATTGGACGACAACCCGCCGTTTTGAAAATAGTATGTTTTGAAAACACGAAACCCCAACCTTGCAAGTCGGGGTTTCGTGCTGTTGAACACAACTGCAATCCCGGTTATTTCACCGGAATCCGCAACTTCTGGCCCGGATGGATCAGGTTGGCGTTTTTGATCTGGTCCTTGTTGGCCTCGAAAATCTCCTGCCAAGTCACGCCCGGATAATGCGTCGCGATTTTGCTCAGCGAGTCGCCGCCTTTCACGGTATAGGTCTGCTCCGTTTCCGATGCTTCCACTTCAAGGTTCAGGATCAGGTCGCCGGCGCGGTAATCGGGGTCAATCGCGCCGTATGTATCCCATATCTGCTGTTTCACTTCTTCGCTGGGAGCCGTTCCGTCAATGTAGAGGATATTGTCCTGCTCGCGCACTTGCAGGCCGGTCACGCCTTTGGTGTTTGCCAAGTTGACGAGCGATTGGTATTTATCTTGTAATGCCATGATGCTGAAGGGTTTGGAAGCCTCCCCCAACCCCCTCCGAAGAAGGGGGCTTAAGATCGGCGGGTTTGATGTTTTAAAAAGATACTATTTTTTTAGCCCCCTTCTTCGGAGGGGGTTGGGGGGCTCTTTACTTGATGGTGAGTTGGTTGTTCACCTTTTTGGGTTTGGCTTCGTTGGCGGCCTTGATCACGCTTTGCAGGTTGGCGCGTTTCACCTCGCCGGTCAGCGTGATTTCGCCGTCTTGCGCGGCCACCATCACGCCGCTGATGTTGTTTTTGGTAAGGCTGGCTTCAACGGCGGTTTTCAGGGTTTCGTCGGGCGAGAAGGTGATGGCCGGTTCGGTAACAACCGGGGCGGGCGGCGTGACGGTCAGCGAGTTGGTCACCGATTTCACGCCTTCCACGCCTTTGGCGGCGGCTTCGGCTTGGGCAATCATGCCCGCATTGTCAACCTCGCCGCTTAACGTAACCACACCTTCCAGCACAGAAACCGTAATGCCCGGCATGGTTTGCACGGCGGTTTGTACGCTTTGGGTCAGGGCGGCATCGTCGGGTTTCTTCTTGCAGCCACTCACACTGACTATCAGGCTCATGGCCAGCAGGCAGAGGAAAAAGGAATTTTTGCGTTTCATGGGAATTGGGTTTTTGTGGTTAACTGTTGAGTCGTAAAGTAAGGTATTAAATCCGAAAAGCGGCAAGCATTGGGTCAAAAATAACTTTGGCCCAATGCTTGCCGCAACGGGCTTTTGAGTACCCCGCAAGTGGCGTGCAGGTAGACATACCGAACCGGAGGCACGGAAATAGTATCTTTTAAAGAGGCCAAACCCGCACTTCCGGTTCAGGAAACCCCGCGCCGAGCCAACCAATGCCTAAAACGCCAAACCCGTGAAAAACAAAATTCTGCCCGGCCTGCTGCTGATTTTCGTGGCCTGCCGCCTGCCTGCCCAAGAAGTGCTACTCGTCGGCACGAAGCCTTCCGTTGCCGGAAAACGCACCATCAAACCCACGGTCGGCCTTGACATACGTTTTTCGGCGCTGCGGGATCATAACCAGGAATCCGCCAATGTGCGCATCCGGGGTTTGCGGGCGGGTGTAATCGTGGAAACACAAAAGGCATACAAGGCCGGACTCGGCTATTACTTTCTCAACACCCGAACCGACAACCTGCGCACCCAGCCCGACAACTCCGGCCTTGCCTGCACCGGCTGCTACGCCACGCGCAAACTGGATTTCGGCACCGCGTATTTCGAGCCATTCTGGTTACGCCGCCAATACTGGCTCGTCAGCACGCCACTTGAAATCGGTTATGGCCGGGCAGCCGAACGTTATTACGATGCCGCCGCCGAAATCGCGCAAGCAGGCCGGAGCGGCGGTTTTGTGCCGGCGGGCCTGAGCGTGTCGGTCATCCTCAAGCCGCCCGCCATCCGGCATTTTCGTCCGTTGCAGTGGTTCGGACTGAACGCCTTGGCGGGATACCGCTATGTGCTGGAAGGCAAGGACTTGGCAGCCGATTACGACGGGGTATTCTACACAATCAGGCTGGCTTTTTTCCTCAACCGTTTAACGGATGATGTGAAAGACTGGCGGAAGGCGAGGAAAAAGAGGCGAACCGAAAAATAGTATCGAAAAAAAATGCCAAACCCCCGCCGCCCGTGCAACCTTTCGGGCAAATCGTGTGTCTGACCCAGGCGATGCCGCTTTAGCAAAAACGCACGATTCAAAAACCATCCCATCAGCAAGAATATGAGCCAAACCTTTCAACGGATCGGGAAAATCCTGGAAGAACATTTCCTCATCCACACATCTGCCGTGCAGCCCGGCAAATCGTTTTACAATGATCTGGGCATGAGTTCATTGGAGTTTACCGAACTTGTGGTGTACGTGGAGGATGCCTACAAAATCCAACTTGCCGATGCCGAACTGAACCGCGTCCGCAATGTGCGCGACTTGGTTTTGTCCGTGGACAAAAAATTATCCGCCTCACTTTTTTAAAAACAACTTCCCCATGAAAAAGTGGATCCCTTTGTTCGTATTAATGATGGTGTTGAACGCCTGCGAAAAAAAAGAAACTTCCGAACCAACGCTTCTGGTGGGCAAATGGCAGTTGTCGGCCATGCAGGGAGTGAATGGAAAATGGGAGGATGCACCGCCCAACGGTGTTGTGATGGAGATTTTCGCCAATGGGTCAATAAACTATACAACTGTTGACGGATTTAAAATACTGGGCTGCTGTGGTCCGGTTCCCTACAAAACCGAAGGCGACAAAACTATTTTTCTCCGGTTTGAACCCGAGAATTGCGCTTTTGTTCTTTGCGTGGCAATTGCCCCGTCCAGTCCTGATGCCAGCCTGTCTTGGTCTGTCACCAATGTGGATGCGCAAACACTGAACGTAAAAACAAACAACGGCCAGCGGCAAAGACGCTACAGGAAAATAGGCTGAGGGCGGGTTTGGGGTTTTTGAAACATACTATTTTACCTTGTCATTCATTTCAACAAAGGAGGAATCGGGCGTTTGCCGCGCAGTAAAACTTGGGTTTGCTGCAAGTGCAGGCCGGATTCTTCCTTTGTCGGGATGACAAAAACCCCACAGGTTTTTGAAACCTGTGGGGTTTTTCATGTCTGCGTATCACTTCTGCACATCCACCACGCGGATTTCGGTGCGGCGGTTTTGCTGGTGTTCCTCTTCGGTTTGCGCCTCAGCCACAATCAGTTGGGTTTCGCCGTAGCCTTTGGCGGCGATGCGGGCGACGGTGATGCCCTTGGAAATAAGGTAGGCCACAGCCGAGTTGGCGCGGCGGCGCGACAAGTCAATGTTGTAGTTGTCATCGGCGCGGGTGTCGGTGTGTGAGCCGAGTTCGGCTTTGATGCGCGGGTTGTCGTTCAGGAATTCCACCACCCGGTCCAGTTCCACGGCGGCATCGGGC
>JAYWIH010000093.1:0-3473 GCA_043789005.1 Sphingobacteriales bacterium | reverse complement strand
TTCCGCCACTCGGGCATTGTGTTTGGAAAATGGAGTGCAAAGGTAAAGATTTTGGCAAAGCCTGCAAGTTTTTCCAAGCGAAAAATAGCGCGTGAACACAACCCGTTTCGCTGACCGGCAGGTTTGGCCTTCCGGAAACATACTATCTTGCCCCGTGCTGCGGAAACGGAACAAAGGAGAATGCCTGCGGTTTTTGGGCAAACAGTACTTTTGTCTTGGCCCACGTGTGTTTGAACAAGCCAGACTGGCGGTACGCTTCCAGCATTTGCGCGGATTGCCAGTGGCTCAAGGTACTGATAATGTGCGGCTCAACGGCATCTTGCAGCAGTTCCAGATGGTGGCAGCCCGCAAAACCCCGGATGAGCGGTTGCGCCTGGCGGAATATTTCCAGAAAGTCCGGCACTTTTTCCGGTCGGAAAACCATGCGCACGATTCGGATCAGCATCGAAAACGGTACTTGAAAACAGTATCTTTTGAAAACGCCAAACCCGCCGCTTTTTTTGCTCTCAGTTGTGTGTCACGGGCTGAACTGCGCTTTCAATCCAGAAATTATTGAACCCCTCGCCCATTTGCAGTGTCACTTGGCCGTATTGTATCATTTCCAAGATGGCCAGAAAGTTATAGATTACCGCGATTTTGCTCTGGTTCATTTCAATGATTTCGGCAAACGACAGCCGCACATCGGTTGCCAGCCGCGACATTACCCAATCCTTCTGCCCTTCAATCGTGAACGGATACTGCACCACCATGTGTACCGGACGGTTCTGCTTGATTTGGTAGCGAACCAGCGTTTTCTGGTAAATCCGCAGCAGCTTATACAAGTCCAGGTCTTGCAGTTCCACATCCACGTTGCTTTTCTCGCCGATTGCTTGCAATTCCTTCACGATATTGCCACGGGCGGCTTTGCTCTGGCGTTCTTCCTCCCAAGCCGAAAACTCGGCAATTACGGATTTGTATTTCCGGTATTCCAGCAAGTGGCGCACCAGTTCGTCGCGCGGGTCTATCTCGTTTCCCTGCTCGTCCAAGTCGGGGCGGGGCAGCAGCATTTTGGCCTTGATTCGCATGAGCGTGGCCGCCACCAAGATGAATTCGCTGGCCAAATCAATGTTGATGGCCTCCAGTTGGTGCAGATAAATGAGGAATTCGTTGGTGATGTTGGAGATGGGAATGTCGTGGATGTCCAGCTCATCGCGTTCAATGAAGAAGAGCAGCAAGTCGAAGGGTCCTTCAAACAAGGGTATTTTTATCTCAAAACTCAAGGTATGTCAAGTTAAGCGGGTGAACATGAGGCTAATGTAGTCTGGCTGGGGGGCTTTGCAAAACAGTATCTTTTGGAAACCCGAAACCTGCGGTTTCCGGCACAAGCCAAAGCGTGTGCTACTGAGGGTGCTACAGGAAAATCACATCATCAATCACATTGGCTTTCACCTCTTCGTTGAGCATCTCGACAATGCGTGATTTGGAAAGCATCAGTTCGTTGGCCAGCGAGGGCGAGGTGATTTGCAGGAAAAGTTTGCGATCCACCACGTAAATCTTGGCGGTGCGGCGGATAATGGCGGCCCCCATGACGGTGCCCCACGCGTGAACCACGTGTGTCTCGTCAAATTTCCCGCGCAGGCGGTACACGCGCAGCAACTCGCTGATGGCCTCTTTCAGCGTGGAGTCGGTGGCGCGGCGCGATTTGTCGGGATGGGGGATGTACTTCATGCGGGTTGGCAAAAAAACGAAAACAATCCGGCATAGGCCGGATATTGGAACGAAAACACTTATATGACCGGTAATCGGGTCATTTCAAAAATACGGGTTTCGGCAGAGATTTCCTCAAAAATCTTACGGGTGCGTTCGGGCCGGGCATCAGTAATGAAGAGTTGGCCGAAGGCATGGTCGGTTATCAGTTCAATTAACTTACTGATTCTCAAGTCATCGAGCTTGTCAAAGATATCGTCGAGCAGCAGCAGGGGCTTGGTGTTTTTTTCGCGTTGCAGCACTTCGAACTGCGCCAGCTTCAAGGCAATCACAAATGATTTCTGCTGACCCTGCGAACCGAATTTTTTCAGGGCGTAGCCATCAATCTCAAACACGAAATCGTCCTTGTGGATGCCTTTGGTGGTGCGTTGCAATTGCAAGTCGCGTTTGGTGGCAAACGAGAAATCGTACTCAAAACCCGGCTCAAACAGTTCGGATTCGTACACCAAATCCACCGTTTCGCGGCTTCCGCTCAGGAACCGGTAGTGTTTTTTGAACACCGGAACGTAGCCCGCCATGAAATCCTTGCGCTGCCGGTGCAGCGTTTGGCCAATTGGAAGCAATTGGTTGTCATACGTTTCCAGCAAATCCTTGTCGAAATAATTTCGTTCGTAAAACTGCCGCAGCAGGCTGTTGCGCTGTTTCATCACAAAATTGTATTGCATCAGGTCGGCTAGGTAGCGGGCATCCAATTGCGAGAGCAGGGTGTCAAAGAAGCGGCGGCGCAGTTCGCTGGTGTCGCGCACCAAGTCCGTATCGTCGGGCGAAATCAGCACCACCGGAAACCGCCCGATGTGTTCGCTGAGCCGCTCATACGGCTTTTTGTCGTGCATTACCACCTTGCGCTGCCCGATTTTAAGGCTGCACGTGATCAAAGAAGCCCCCCAACCCCCGAAGGTGGAGTTTTCCTTGGCTCCCCCTTCGGGGGCGGGGGGGGCCGCCTCTTTGAATTTCCCCTCAACCATGAAAAAATCGGCCCCGTGGCGGATGCACTGGGCATCGGTGGGGCTGAAGGCGCTTTTGGTCAGAGTCAGGTAATGGATGGCATCAAGCAGGTTGGTCTTGCCGCTGCCATTGTTGCCCACAAAACAATTGATGGTGGGGCTGAACGTGAGCGATAGTTCCTCGTGGTTTTTGAAGTTGAGCAGGTGTATGTCGGAAAGAAACATGGTATATCGGTGGGCTGAGCTGGGGGCGGGTTTGGATGTTTTGAAAGATACTATTTCGGGAATGCGGAATTGCGAATGATGGCACTTTTGCTTTCCCGGATTTGCAAATCCCGGACAACGAAACCTGTGAGGTTTCAAAAACCTCACAGGTTTCGTTGTCCGGCGGCGGGTTCGGGGTTGCCGCCGCGTGCCGGTAAAACCTTTGCCGGGGCATTGTTCCAACCTAATCCTTTTTTGCGTATTTTCGCGACCGGCAATGTCCAAAAATCTTGGCGAGCCGTTTGTCCGCATTGCCTTTGCGGTTTGCGCAACCATACCCGAATTTTCCACATTTAGCCTCAACCCATCTTATGGCAGTCAAAGAAAAACCAGTGGCAAAGGCCAAGCCGAACGGAGCCGCCAAAACCAACGGCACCGCCACCAAAGCGGACAACACCGTAAAAACCGGCGATGGCGGGATTGCCAAGACCAAAGCCCAATATTCGCGCGAGACGTACTTTTTCTGGTACGAGAAAATGCAGCTCATGCGTAAATTTGAGGAAAAAGCCGGACAATTGT
>JAYWIH010000092.1:0-3484 GCA_043789005.1 Sphingobacteriales bacterium | reverse complement strand
GGCTGGATCAATTGCAACAGGTAGTCCAGCTTATCAGCCGGAATGGTAACGCGGACGGATTGCAACTGCGGGAAGCCAAAGGGATGTTGGAAATCATCGGCAATTATACCCGAAGCTTCATATTGCTGAACCAATATGACAGCAACAGTCTGGCCGCAAACAACCTGAACGAAAACATCACGTATGAGATAGCGTACCAAGAGGCTTTTGAGGCGATAACCGAACTCAAAAGTCAGTTGATGGCGGCCAAGGAAGCCAGCGAACTATTCGGCAACCCCAAAGATGATGGTTTTGAAAGTATTCTGGGCAGTATTGTCCAAACCTTTGGCGGTCAGTACCTTTATCCGAGCATTGAGGAGCAGGCGGCCCATTTGTTGTATTTCATCATCAAAAACCATCCGTTCAGCGATGGCAACAAACGTATCGGGGCATTCATGTTTGTGTGGTTTTTGGAAAAAAACAAGCACCGGTTTAAGAATAACGGCGAATTGAAAATAAACGATAACACACTTGTAGCCTTGGCCTTGTTGGTAGCGCAAAGCAACCCGGCTGAAAAGGATTTGATGGTGAAATTGATCATAAACCTCATCAATAGCAGATAATTGTGCTTCAGGCAAGTTTCTAGATTCACCTGAATCTGTGCTTCAAAACCCAATCTTTTCCGAATCCAATAATAGTATCTTTTCAAAAGCCCAAACCCGCCCTGACGCAGTTTCCGTTAGGGTTTTTCTTTGTCCAGCAGCGTTTGCAGCCTTTCAAAAACCATGTCCACGGAAATCATGTGCAGGCAGGCCAAGTCGCCGCGCCAGCAGGGCTTGTTGCCGAATACCGAACACGGGCGGCAGGCTAAAGTCTCGTTCGGAATTTGCAGCAAATGTTCACCGGCTTGTCCGTACGGGCCAAAACCAGCAAACGGATGTGTGGCTCCCCACACGGACAGCACCGGCACGCCCGACAAGGCCGCCAAGTGCATATTGCCCGAATCCATGCACAACATCAAGTCCAGTTGCCGGATCAAGGCCAGTTCGGCGGGCAGCGGCATGGCTCCGGCCACCACTGCGGTTTGCGGAAATTTCCGGTGCAGTCCATCCAGTTTTTCCATCTCTTCCGTGCCGCCGCCAAACAGGAAAACCCGGATGCCGGGCATTTGCCGGAATATTTTTTCCAGCAGCGGTACGAAGTTTCCGAAATCCCACATCTTTTGGGCGTGCTGTGCAAATGGCGCGATGCCAAGCCAAGTTTGGCTTTTCGGGAAAGGAACTTGGTTGGCTTTTAAAAATGCAAGAATCTGGTTGTCAGGTTCCTGTGGCGATTGTATGAAGGGCGGACCACCTATTTCCACGTGCAATCCAATCTGCCGGAAAAGACGCTGGTAACGCTCCACGGTGTGCGACAACGGCTGCAAAACCTTGTTTTCCTTGCGGGTGAGGGCTTTTTTCCCACCCCGGCCTTTGTCCAGCGTCACTGCCCGGATACCCGACAAACCGAACAGGCTTTTCAGCACCGCACTCCGCAGGTTTTGGTGTGCGTCAACGATACAGTCAAACTTGCCGAGTTTTTGAAGAGTGCGAAACAACTGCAGCAACCCCCGGAAAGTTTGGTGCTGACCCTCAAAATCGGCCTCGAAAATGGTCAGGTTCGGGATGCCCGCAAAAAATGGCGCAAACCTGCGGCGCGTGACCAAGGTAAGCCGCACGCTTGGGTTTTGGCGTGTAACGGCCTGCAGCACAGGGGTTAACAAAGCCACATCGCCCATGGCAGAGAAACGAAAAACCAACAGGTGCATGGGTATTCGGCGTTTGTGAACGTAGCGGCAGATTTCATCTGCCGGAAATGCCGCAAGTTTTTCAGTCCGCCGAGATAAGAATCTCGGCCCATGGGCGGCACGAGATAGGAATCTCGCGCCAATGTTTATGGCTTTTGCTCCCCTCTTAATGGGAGAGGGGTTGGGGGTGAGGTTGTGCCGTACAAAACCGGATTCAGCGTTGGGTCGTTGTACATTTTCATCTGGCGGTACACTTTCACGTAGCGGCTGCCATTGCCAATGTCGTGCGCCAATTCGTCAAAACACATTGCCAAATCGCTTTCCTGTTCCATCAGGACTGCCAGTTTTTGCCGGGCTCTTTCGGCGTGCGTTTCCGAAGCGTCTTGCCGCCCGGCCTGTTCGCGGAAGTGGTAGATTTTCAATTGCAAAATGGACATCCGGTCCAGCAGCCAAGCGGGTGTTTCGGAGTT
Source organism: Sphingobacteriales bacterium (assembly GCA_043789005.1). Taxonomy (GTDB): domain Bacteria; phylum Bacteroidota; class Bacteroidia; order Cytophagales; family 172606-1; genus Xanthocytophaga. Next base: position 1,249 of record JAYWIH010000092.1, on the reverse strand, counting down.
CATCCGAGCGGCGGGTTGGCGGATTGAATCCTTGAAAGAATCCAAAAGACAGTCGTCAATTTTTTCAACGGTATCGGTGCGGTCTTGGTTCGACGCGTCAATGCGCCGCTTGATTGCCACCAAGTTACCGGCCAGAATATCCGGGCTGCGGATTATGTCTTCCAAATGCCATTGTACCGTATCAATCCAATTTTTGAGGTACAGCAAATGCTCTATTGAACCGGCCGGATAAGGATTGTCGGGCGGCGTGTCCACGTGGTCGGTCTGGTGGTAATCGGCAATGCTTCGGCGAAAAATACCGTTGGCTTGTTGTGCGGTCATGGTACATAAAAGAAGCCCCCTCCTTCGGAGGGGGTTTGGAGGAGACCGCTGTTCAGGTAAGCTTTTCCCACATATCCTTACCCTTTTCCTTCAGGTTGTCAAAGGCTTCCTGGGCATCTTGTTTCAGGTCGGTGAGTTTTTCCTCGGCTTGGTCTTTCAGGATTATCCTGAAGTCGAAATCCTTGCCATCAAGCAGGCCGGTCAGTTGCGAACCAACGGAATCGGGCAGTTTGCCTTTGATGTACTCCAGCGAGGCCATGAACGCCGATTGTGATTGTTCGTGGGAAATGCCCACTCTCGTGGATATTTCGCCGATGATGTCGTCTATTTTCATAAGATGTAAAGGGTTTGAAATGAGCAATGTGACAAAAGAAAAAAGATATCGGCAGCAATGCAAGGGTTATCCACCAAAGTATCGCCGAAATAATGACAGGCCGGGTTTGGTGTTTTTGAAACATACTATTTTATGACTTACGCAAAACTTTGGCAAAGCTGCTGGCGGAGCGCGAGTCACGCGCAAACCTTTGCCAAAGTTAAACCGCTATTTTTCAATCACTTGTGCAACTTTCTGCGTAAGTCCTATATTTTTATTTTTCATGCAGGGCTGCCCGCCGCCTTGTGCTGGCTGAAATCCGCCTCACCCTCCCATTTGCTCACCACGCACGTGGCCACGGCATTGCCCGCCACCGACGTGGCCGAGCGGCCCATGTCCAGAATCTGGTCAATGCCCAGCAGCAAGGCCAGGCCTTCGCCCGGCAGGTTGAACAGGCTCATCGTGCCCGCGATAATGACCAGCGAAGCCCTCGGCACACCCGCAATGCCCTTGGAGGTGACCAGCAGCGTGAGCATCATGACAATCTGCTGCACCAGCGTGAGCGGCGTGTGGTAGGCCTGCGCAATGAACGCCGTGGCAAACGTCATGTACAGC
>JAYWIH010000091.1:0-12561 GCA_043789005.1 Sphingobacteriales bacterium | reverse complement strand
GGCGTGATGCTGCTGGCCCGCGATGTGAACGGGGCCAAGGCGTGGTTCGAAATCGGCAGCATCCGCATCCAGCCTTCCGAATTCGCCAAATTCATCACGGCCCTCACCTTGGCCAAATACCTGAGCGATACCGAAATACGCTTTGACGACACCAAGACGCAACTCATTTGCGCGGCCATCATCACGGTGCCGGCCCTGCTGATACTCAAGCAGAATGATACCGGTTCGGCCATGGTTTTCATCGCGTTCATACTGGTGTTGTACCGTGAGGGCCTCACGCCGTGGATATTGATTCTGGGCGTGGCCGGGGCAGTAATTCTGGTGCTGGCACTGGTGGTTCCGCAGTTGTATTTGTTCATTGCCATTGCGGCCATTGCCGGGTTGGTGTTCCTGAACCTGCGCCGCAAAACGCTCAAAAGCATCAGTTGGGTGGTGGGGGTGGCGTTGCTGGTAGCCGTGGCGGTGTTTGGCGTGGATTTTTTTATGAACAAGGTGTTGCAGGCGCACCAGCGCAACCGGATACTGGTACTCATTGACCCCACCATTGACCAGAAACAAGTGGGCTGGCAGGTGCTGCAGTCCAAAATCGCGATTGGCTCGGGCGGCTTTGCGGGCAAGGGTTTTTTGAACGGAACCCAGACCAAATTTGATTTTGTGCCCGAGCAAAGCACCGACTTCATTTTCTGCACCATCGGCGAGGAACACGGCTGGCTGGGTGGCGTGGTTGTAATCTCGATGATGATTGGCTTGATTTACCGCTTGGTGCAGCTTGCCGAACGCCAGCGCGACCGTTTTTCGCGGGTGTACGGCTATTCGGTGGCGTGCATCCTGTTTGTCCACATCGCCATCAACCTCGGCATGACCATCGGGCTGGTGCCGGTCATTGGCATCCCGCTGCCGTTTTTCAGCTACGGCGGCTCATCGCTGTGGTCGTTCACCATCCTGCTCTGGATATTCATCAAGCTCGATTCGCACCGGGGCGAAGTATTGCGCCGGATATGAAGGGTGGGCTATATTTTCATCTTATCTTGTCCTGAATTATACCTGACAAGCTTATCCCAATCTATTTCGCCTGTGTCCTTGCAAAATATATTTGTAAATTCTTTTGTGAACTTGTTGATCATCAAAACATAAGATTTTAGAAATTCGTCGTTTTTCTCCTAGGCCTTGTGGCTCAGCGGCTCCACAATCAAGGTGTATAATTCCGGCCCTCCGGATATGAGTTCCCAAAACGATTGTCCGCAAAGTTTTATGTAATCCCCCTTGTCAGGTTTGGCTTCCCTTCCGTAACAGCACCCGTTGACAAATACCGAGTTTACAACGCTGCCGCTGGTATTCAATGTGCGCTTCGCTGTTTTGAAATCGGCAGCCATCTTTTTAATCTGGCTGCTGTTGCCCCAACTTGGCCCCGACTTAATGGTGATAAAATATCTTCGGTTGTCTTTTTCAAATTCAAGATCAATGCCTATTATGCCCGACTTTTTCCCGTTGTATATTTTTGAACATATAAATATTGCCAAGCCTTCAAGCCAATCCCCAAAAATGGTTTCCTCATTCGAGGAAATATGGGCATCCACCAATCCCCTGATGATTTGCTCGGCGGTCAAAAGTGATTTTGCCCTGAAAAGATAAGGGTTTTTGCGCGCCAAAATCTTTGACAATTTCAGGCTGTCAATATTGGTTATTCTCTTTTGGTGAAAAACACCTATGTTATTTTCGACGTACTGCGAGACTTCCTTCAAATTCAGTTTTTCCATACTGGGTATCCAGTTCGATCATTAGTGACAGTTGCTTGGGTTTGTTTATCTGTGATTGAACCAAACTGAAATACTCCGGCAAAATTTCAATCCCGATGGAACTCCTGTTCATTCTTTCCGCAACCAAAACAGTGGTTCCCGAACCCATGAACGGATCCAAAACCGTATCACCAGTATTTGTGAATAATTTGATGAACCATTCCGGCAAAGCTTCAGGAAACGCTGCACTGTGGTTTTTGTTGCCGCATTCTGTAGCCATGTGCAACACATTATTCGGATAAGCCATGTCTCTTTCCAGCCAATTTGAAATGTTTTCCCCGAATCCGCTGCCAACTTTAGAGTCATCCCTTGTTTTATCCGTCTCACTAAGGTTTTTCAGGCGTGTTTTTGCCCAATCGCCCATTGGCACCATCACGGACTCTTGGTACATAGCGAATTTTTTAGCCTTATTGAATTGTAAAAGCCGTTCCCACGAATCACGAAAACGATTAGGCCATTTTCCCGGATAGCTGTTTTTTTTGTGCCAAATAAACTCCTCAGTCCAAAGCCATCCTTGCTTTCGCATTTCAATGATTGTCTCCATCACGTATGTGTGCCGTTCCCCCTCCACCACCTTCTCCTTTATGTTAAGAATGAATGTGCCGGTCGGTTTCAATACCCTGAGTAGTTGTTCGGAAATCGGGAGGAACCACCCGACGTATTCGTCAGGATGGATGCCGCCATACGTGGATTTTCTTTGATCGGCGTAAGGGGGGGAAGTAATGATTAAATCCACCGAGTTTTCCGGCAGACCTTTCAACTCCTCTTTGCAATCTCCCAGGATGAGGTTTGTTTTCACTTTCGTTTCCGCTGTTTGCTTGTCGAGCAAAATTACATTTTATTTTTCCTCCCGACCCATAATATCCATTATTTGTGTTGCCGCCACCTGCTTGTAAAATAGTATCTTTCCAAAACGCCGAACCCGCTCCGGGGGTAAACAAACCCGAAAAACTGTTCAGGACGGAAAAGTGGGTTTCGGCTTTTAAAAACATACTATTTCTCTTGGCTCCGCTTTCCGGGGCCGACGGCTTTTGAGACATGATAACCAAAAAAAAGCAAATCTATCCCATCAATCCGGCGTTGCGGGCGTATCTGGAAAAGTATGGGCGTGAGGTGAAACTGCCCGTGCATTACCACGACGTGGCGCAATACGACAGTGCCATCACGCTCTACGACAAGGAAGGCCGCGACACGCTTTGGGAAACGGTTTTTTACCCGCCCCAGTTGATTGATGAGATATACCGCGGATTGAAGGTGGCCTACGCCGAACTGAAAATCGGGGGCGACCAGTCGGTGACGCGCCACCTGACCGTGGACCGCGTGGATGTGTGCATGTATGCCAACACGCGTCCGTTCCGGGTGCGGATTGTGAACACCATCAACGATAATTTCGATTATTTCTACGTCAAACGTGCCGATGCCTCGCGCGTGTACGGCCTGGAGCTGGAACACATCCTGTCGCCCAACCGCATCAGTTACCTGAGCAGCGGCGACACGCTTATCGAAGAACACATTGCGGGCGTGCCGGGCAACCAGTTCATCCGCAACCACTTGCAAGACAAGAACCTGAACGCAATCCGGCTGGTCAAGGAGTTTGTCAAGTTCAATGAACGCTGTTTTGTGCGGCTGCTGGGCGATATGCACAGCAGCAACTTCGTGATTATCGCCACCCAGGATTTCGACGAGATCCACTACCGCATCCGCGCCATTGACTTTGACCAGCAGAGTTACGAGGGCAAGAAGTCGGTTTTCCTGCCGCAGTATTTCAAGCAGAACAACCCGATTATTGAACTCGGCTACCAGCGGCTCCGTCCCGAAAGCGTGCAGCAGTACCAGCAGGAAGAAAAATCCATGATTGCCAGCCGCCTCAACACCACCGGCAACCGCATTTTCGCCCTCACCGACATCATGGCCGCCGATGCCATCGCCCCCGTGGAAAATGTGGCCAGCCTGCGCAACCAACTGGCAAGCCACTACCAGAACAGTATCTTTTTTTCGTGCCAAACCATGGGCGACATCGTGAAGGAAAGCCTGCGCCTGGTGCTGAAAGAAGTGGACGAACATCACCACTATCGGTAATTTCGGCAACGTGTGTGGAAGGGCTACCCGCAATGGATGCATTTTGGTATTTGGGCGGTACTTGGTATGGTTTTTTTGAGTTTGTAATTACCCAATAAGCCACTCAGGCATTGGGTAACGTAACAAACCACTTACCACTTAAATCCTGAAAAATCATGGCTGATTACAATCAAACATCCTCCGCAGCGGCGCAAAAGCGTATGCTGACGGGAACCTTCAAAGACCGCGAAAGTGCGGAAAGGGCGTACAACAACCTGCACGCCAAAGGCTACACAAAAGACGACATCAACTTGGTAATGTCTGATGAAACGCGCAAGAAGCACTTCGGCAGCGACACCGACCTCACCGACACCAACTTGGGCAGCAAGGCCATGGAAGGAGCCGGAACCGGTTCGGCCATTGGCGGCACTGTGGGCGCGGTAATCGGGGCCATTGCGGCCATCGGCACATCGCTGGCCATTCCGGGTTTGGGTCTGGTGATTGCTGGTCCGATTGCGGCGGCCTTGGCTGGAGCCGGAGCAGGTGGCCTCACGGGCGGCTTGGTTGGCGCATTGGTGGGTTCGGGCATTCCCGAAGACCGTGCGAAATTGTATGAGTCCGACATCAACAATGGCGGCATTGTGATGGGTGTGAACCCGAAAAACGATGAGGATGGCCGCCACTTTGAGCAGGACTGGCGCAACAACAAGGGGCAGCAGGTTTATTATTGATCCATGTCTCCGGTGTTTGCACCCGAATGGCGAAGCTAATCTCTTCGCCATTTTTTTTGCCCGTCCGCCAAAAGGCATTGCCCGGCCTGAAAGCGTCCCTGCCAGAATTTTGGCAAACTTTTACAAAGCAATATCGGTTAATGAACTACCGGTTCGTTATCCCGGTACAAACGCGCCGCGCAAAATAGTATCTTTCCAAAAGCCCAAACCCGCCACCCGGCGCATTCGGCTTTGTCCGGATCGCGACAAACACACGGTTGGCCGGAGCCGGGTTGCAATGCCTGCAAAATAGTATGTCCCGAAAAGCCCAAACCCCCTGCCGGTTTCCTGCCTTAGATTATTGACTGTCAGTATTTAGCCGTATATTCATCCATCACAAAACCAAACCCATGCTTGGCTACCGCTTTTCGCAATACACGCCCTCGCCCAATGAAGGCAAGCCCGACCTCGAAAACCTGCTCAAGATTTTCATGCAGTTGCTCACCATCACGGCGGGAAACGTGCAGGAAACCCTGGACTGGATGAACAGCCTCGACCGGCAATACGGCATCACCGATGACGACTACGGCATGGGCGACTTTATCCAGGACTTGAAAGACAAAGGCTACATTACCGACAAAACGCCCGATGGTGCTTTTGCCATCACCCCCAAAAGCGAGCAGACCATCAGGCGCAGTGCGCTGGAAGAGATTTTCGGCAAAATCAAGAAAGGCAAATCCGGCAACCACCACACGCCCTACCAAGGCATCGGCGACGAGCCGGGTTCGGATATCCGCGACTATGAGTTCGGCGATTCGGCGGAGCAGATTTCCATGCTCGAATCCATCAAGAACGCGCAGATCAACCACGGTTACACCGAGGAATTCATGCTCACCGAACGCGATTTGGAAGTGGTGGATACCGAATACAAGGCGCAGACCTCAACGGTGCTGATGATTGACATTTCACACTCCATGATCCTGTACGGCGAAGACCGCATCACGCCCGCCAAAAAAGTGGCGATGGCACTGGCCGAACTGATCACGACCAAATATCCGAAAGACACGCTCGACATCATTGTGTTTGGCAACGATGCCTGGCAGGTGACCATCAAGGACTTGCCGTATTTGCAAGTGGGGCCGTACCACACCAACACGGTGGCCGGCCTGGAACTGGCGATGGATTTGCTGCGCCGCCGCAAAAACAAGAACAAGCAGATTTTCATGATTACCGACGGCAAACCGACGTGCCTGAAAGAAGGCATCAAATACTACAAGAACAGTTTCGGCCTCGACAAGAAAATCCTGAACAAGACACTGACACTGGCCGCGCAGGCTCGCCGCATCAAGATTCCGATTACCACGTTCATGGTAGCCTCCGATCCGTATTTGCAGCAGTTCGTGCGCGAATTCACGCAGGTAAACGAAGGCCGTGCGTATTACAGCAGCCTGAAAGGCTTGGGCAGTATGCTTTTTGAAGATTACCAGCGCAACCGCCGGAAAACATTTTGAACATGGAAAAAAAGACCGTTGCCTACAGCAACCTGACATTTGAGTTTCTGGAAAGCGGGCTGAAAATCAATCTGGGCAGAAAAAACTTCCTGCCTGACTTAGAGCCGGTGGCCGTGCCCCGGCAATTGTCCGAACAATTGGCCTTCAACCAAAAAGCCATTGTCACCCGTTCGGAAAAGGCGGTTTCGGAGGTATTGGTGGCTCCCATACTCATGCAGGCGCGGCAGTTGAATGAAACCAAGGTTTCCCTTTTTTCCGGTGAGCCTTTGGCTGATGAAAGGTTGGCTGGCTTCTGCGATTTCATGTTTGTCGCCGATCCGGAAGCCATGTTTCCGAAGCCGCCGGTAATTGTGCTGGTGGAAGCCAAAAAGCAGGATGTGATGGCGGGCATTCCGCAGTGCGTGGCCGAAATGTCGGTGGCGCAGAACCTGAACCGTAAGGCTGGAATGAATTACGAAAAAGTGTTCGGATGCGTCACAACGGGTCAAGAATGGATTTTTTTGCAACTTTCCGGAAACAAGGCCGCGCTTCACGACAGGACTTTTTTTTTGACGGAACTGGGGCAAATCCTGGCTGTTTTTACTTGGATGATTAAACAATTCTAAGGTCATGGGAAAACAAATCATCGTGTTGATTGCCTGCACCGACGACGGGATTGCGAAAACTTGGGATTTTGAGGCTGACGACGACTTGCAAATGGCCGCCCACATCTGCGCGGACAAATGGCGTTTTCTGGAGATTTTCCAGCGGCTCAACCTCACTTCGCATTACGACCATTCGTGGCAGTTCATGGATGCGGAAACCTTTCTCGGGTACATTTACCGTTCGCGCATGGATGGCAACAGTGTCTGGGGGTTTTACGTCCACGAAATTGATTTGGCAACGGTCGAAAAAGTGTCCCAGCCGCTGCCGGTGTAGGCAGGCATGGGGCGGGTTTGGCATTTCTAAAACATACTATTTTCAACGATGCAACTGGCCCTGGAAATTGAAAAGACCTTTGGCAAACTGACCGACGAGCAGTTTTTCGAGTTTTGCCTTGCCAACAAAGGCCGACTGCGCATTGAACGTGCTGCGGACGGACAAATCATGATTATGCCACCAACCGGACTGGAAACTGGGCGTTACAACGCTGATTTAACCACTGAATTCGCCATGTGGAACAGAACTCAAAGATTGGGTTACGTATTCGACTCCAGCGCGGGTTTCACGCTGCCCGATACTTCCGTCAAATCGCCGGATGTTTCTTGGCTGAGCAACGAAAAGTGGAATGATATACCGCCAGAGGAACGGAAGCGTTTTGCCAATGTGGTGCCGGATTTTGTGCTGGAACTCCGCTCGGCATCGGATGAATTGTGGGAACTGAAAAACAAAATGCAGAAATGGCTGGCAAACGGCGTGCAACTGGGTTGGCTCGTGGATATGCAAAACCGCGTCACGTATATTTACCGCCCAAGCCGGGAACCGGAGAAGCGGATTTTTGGTGAAAAACTGTCGGGCGAGGCCGTGCTGCCCGGCTTTGCACTCACACTTTCCGAATTGTTACGGGATTGAAAGCGGGTTTCGGCTTTTCAAAACATACTATTTTCAACAGTGAACATAAACTCTCAAACCAATCAATGAACTACCACAAACTGACCGCCGACCAACTGCTGAAAATCAAGAACATCGCCGAACTGAAGGCTGCCGGCTACCAGCCCAAACCCATCAAGCGGGAATTGCGCGACAACCTGATCCAGAAACTGCGCAACAAGGAAGAAGTGTTTCCCGGCATCTGGGGATATGAGGAAACCGTGATTCCCGACCTTGAACGCGCCATTTTGTCCATGCACCACATTAATTTGCTGGGCTTGCGCGGGCAGGCCAAAACGCGGTTGGCGCGCATGATGGTACACCTGCTCGACGAGTGGATTCCGGTGGTCAAAGGCTCGGAACTGAACGACGACCCGTTACATCCGCTATCGCGGTTTGCCAAGGATTTGATTGCCGAACACGGCGACCACACGCCCGTGGAATGGCTGCACCGCCGCGAACGCTACAACGAAAAACTGGCCACGCCCGATGTGTCGGTGGCCGACCTAATTGGCGATGCCGACCCGATCAAGGCCGCCACGCTGAAACTGCCGTATTCCGATGAGCGGGTGATTCATTTCGGCCTGATTCCGCGTTCGCACCGCTGCATTTTCGTCATCAACGAACTGCCCGATTTGCAGGCCCGCATTCAGGTTTCGCTGTTCAACATCTTGCAGGAAGGCGACATCCAGATTCGCGGGTTCAAAATCCGGCTGCCGCTCGACATCCAGTTTGTGTTCACCGCCAACCCCGAGGATTATACCAACCGGGGCAGCATTGTCACGCCGCTCAAAGACCGCATTGACAGCCAGATAGTCACGCACTATCCGAAAAGCATTGAGATCGGCAAGAAAATTACCAAGCAGGAAGCAATTGTGAAGGAAGAGCAGAAAACGCTGGTGCAGACCCACGAATTACTATCTGACTTGATTGAGCAAGTGGCCATAGAAGCCCGCAGCAGCGAATACGTGGATGCCAAGAGCGGCGTATCGGCGCGGCTCACGATTTCGGCCTACGAAAACCTGCTCAGTGCCGCCGAACGCCGCGCCTTGGTAAACGGCGAAAACCACACGCACGTGCGGGTGGGCGATTTGTGGGGCGTGATTCCGGCCATTACCGGCAAAGTGGAACTGGTGTATGAAGGCGAGCAGGAAGGCCCGCAGATTGTGGCGCAAAACCTGATTGGCAAGGCCGTCCGTGCGCAATTCCTGAATTATTTTCCCGACCCCGAAAAGCTGAAAAAGCAAAAAAGCAACGGCAGCAACCCGTACCGCATCATCACCGATTGGTTTGGCGACGGCAACACGGTTGATTTGCTCAACGAAATGTCCAATGCCGACTATGGCAGCGCATTGATGGGCGTGAAGGGCTTGCGCGAACTGGTGAAGGAATACCACGGCAAACTCGACGCGACCGGACAGGTTTTCATGATGGAGTTTGCGTTGCACGGCTTGGCCGAATATTCGCAAATCAGCAAGAACGGGCTGACTTCCGGGCTGCAATTCAAGGATTTGCTGAGCAGTATGTTCAGCGGCTCCGATTTCGGCAAGGACGACTTTGACGATGAAGACGAGGATTTCGGCAAGAAAAAGCGGTTCTGATTCCAGTCCGTCATTGCGAGGCACGAAGCAATCTGTTTGGTGCCATCGGCCTGCAATGCTTTGGCAGAATGCGGGTGGCTCCGTGGCGGATTGCTTCGTCACTCCGCTCCGCTGCGTTCCTCGCAATGACGGTGCGGGTTATTTAAACAGTATGTTCCAGAAACACGAAACCCCGGCTGCATAAGTGGCCGGGGTTTGGTGTTTCTGGAACATACTGTTTTCCAAAACCTGTCTTCGGGCGGCAAACGCAGTCAGGGCATGGTGCCGAAAACATGATCCCAGAAAGGCGATGTAACGCCAAAAGCCTTTTCGCCGTTGCGGTAATGGTGGATGCCGTGGTTGACCCACAGCCAGCGGAAAACGTTTTTGGGAGGCGGGCAGGCGTGCGTGATGTAATGGATGAACAGGTAACCGGCATAGCCCAGCACAAAGCCCGGCAAAAACGCAAACGCGTAGTCGTTCATCAGCAAATACGTGGTTCCCAGCAGTACCAGCAAAATGGTGACGCTCAACACTGGCGGCATGGCCAGCCGCTCCTCGTCTTTCGGGAATTCGTGGTGTACGCCATGAATCGTATATTGGATATTGCTGCGTGTTTCGGTGTGCGTGCTCATGTGGAACAAATACCGGTGGATGAGGTATTCGGCCAAGGTGAACACGAGAAGTCCCGTAAAAAACAAAATCCCGATAGCCGCATACGGTAGGTTTGCCATCACGAAAGCGTAGGTGAGCAGGGCGATGGCGAAAGCCACGAAAATGCTGATGGGCACCGCGCTGTTGGTGCGCGTGAGGCGTTCGAGAACCGGATTGTCAAAAAGTTGTTTCCTGCCCGAATTCTTGGGCTTGATGGAGGTGCTGTGTTCCATGTGGTTTGGCTGTGAGTGAATTACGAAGGCGGCGCGACGGGCCGCAATATCGCAGGATTGCGAAAGGCGTTTCACAATACTTGGCAGGGAAAAATAACTGTGCCATGGCTGGGTGCGCGGCAATGCGCCGGGAAAACAATCTGGAAAACCGTAATCCCCGGATTGGGGCGGTTGATACCCGGTAATTGCCCGGTTTGCGGTCTTTGTGACCTTGTTTTGCGGTGGCGTTGGTTTTTTAGGTGAATCATGTCTTGCAAAACGGATATTCCGAAGCAAAGGACGCGTTTGGAAATCCGTTCGAAGTTCCCACAAAACCAAACTCCGTACCGGAACCGGCCGCACCAAAAGATGTTTTTCGTTCCCGGGCACATTGCCAGCCCATCCATCCCACCGCCCATGACCCACCGAATCCACGCAGCCAAAGCGTTTGCGCTGCTCTGCTGCCTTGGCTTGTCGTCTGCCGGTTGCGGCACTTCCTCACCGCTGCGCGAAGCATTCAAGAAAACCACCCCTTACGAAAAATACCGGCAGGCACTGCAAACCACCCGTCTGGACGAAACAGCACTGGGACAGGATTGGCTTGCCGTCGGCCAGCGTGCCCTGCGCGACTCGCTGGTGGTGGCCGTTCCTTTCCGCGAAACGGATTATTTTGCCGCCGACAAGCCTGTTGCCCACAGCTACCGGGTCAGTGCCCGGCGCGGCGAACGGCTCACCGTGCGCGTGGATGTGCAGTCGGTCAAGGCCGTGAAAATGTTCGTGGATGTGTTTGAACTGGAAGGCGCACCCAAAACAGTGGCATCGGCAGACACAGCCGGAACGGCAATTGTGTACGATGTTGAAAACGACGCGCAGCATCTGATCCGGGTGCAGCCCGAATTGTTGCGCAGTGGCCGCTACACGCTGTCCATCACCACGGGCCCCACGCTGGGCTTTCCGGTATCGGGCAAAAACAGCAGTGACATCGGCAGTTTCTGGGGTGCGGATCGCGATGGCGGCGTGCGTCGGCATGAGGGCATTGATGTGTTTGCGCCGCGCGGCACCCCGGTCATTGCCTCCGTAAACGGCGTGGTCAGGGATGCGGGTGTGAACAACCTGGGTGGCAAAGTGGTGTGGCTGGCCGACGAAAACCGCAACCAGACCTTGTATTACGCCCACTTGGACAGCCAATTAGTGCAACCCGGACAACGCGTGCGGATTGGCGACACGCTGGGGCTGGTTGGCAGCACGGGCAATGCGGCCTTTGCCGGGCCGCACCTTCACTTCGGCATTTACCGCTGGAATACCGGAGCCATTGACCCGTATCCGTTCGTGAAAAAACCATCGGGCGAACCGGCCGCCGTAAAGGCCGATTTGGCAAACATCGGGCAGTGGCACCGGGTATCCGCAAAAAAAGCCCTGCTAAAAGCCTCACCCGGTGGCAAGCCTTCGGGTTTGCCGGAAGCCGGGCGGCAAACGCCGTTGCGGGTGCTCGGCGGCACCGGCGATTGGTACCGGGTGGCATTGCCCAACGGCACAACCGGCTACCTGCCAGCCAGGCAAGTGGAAATCGTCCGAAATCCCATCCAAAAGCTTTCCCTCAAACGGGAAACGCCCATCACCGACCAGCCCGAACCATTGGCGGCGGTAATGCAAACGCTGGAAAAAGGGGAAAATGTGGCTGCTTTGGCCAGGTTCGGCGCGTACTGGCTCGTGGAAACGCCGGAGAACGCCATCGGCTGGCTCCGCATGGACTGATGGCGCGCCTGCCTTTGAAATAGTATCTTTTGGAAAGCCCAAACCTACTCTTACAAACCCAGCGTCACACCGGCGGAGGCGTAATTGAACCACGCGAAATTATACACCTTGTCAATGTTTACGCCGCCCTCGAAAACACGGTAGCCCGCCCGGATGGCCAAGCGCCGGTTGAGCGGGAAGTTGACCCCCGCAAACGCATCAATGGCGCGGCCTTCGGGGCGGCCCGCCAGTGCATCGGCCTCAAGCAGGAAGCCGAAATGCTGCCGGGGCAGCCAGTTGAAATGGAAGTTCAGCAGCGGCACCGGGCCGGGGCCGTTGTACCGGGATGATGTCTGGCTGTTTTTCAGTTCAATGGCCGCATCGCGCCACAGGAAGGAGATTCCGGCCCCCATTTTCACTTTGTCCGTGCGGATGAAATTGTAGCGGTACGAAAGCCGGTACGCATTGAACTTGTAATAGACCTGTAAGGGCAGCCCGGCCTCAAAGTTGCTTCCGTTGAAGGCAATCGGCTGGGCAAGGTTGCCGTCGGAATTTACTCGCAGGGCCAGCGGCGCGAACAGGGCCAGAATCGTGTGGCGTTCGTTGAGTGTAACGCCCGCCCGCAAGCGGTAGAAGAATTGTGGCGAGGGCGAGAAATCGGGTTTGAAAATATCAAAACCGGTGCCGCCATTGCCCGGCACGCGTATTTCGTTGTACGCGCCCTTGGCAACCACGCC
>JAYWIH010000090.1:0-12752 GCA_043789005.1 Sphingobacteriales bacterium | reverse complement strand
GCGCATCGGATCCACGTTGGCAACCGACATATTGCAGATGTCCAGTTGCTGGCACACGTATTTCAAATCCAGTTCCTTGAGCATGATGTCGTACAGGTATTGGCCGTCAAACTTTTGCTCAAACTCTTGGTGGTGGTTGTGGAAACCGAACCGCAAGCCCTGTTTGGCGCATATTTCGCCCACCTTGTTATACACTTCAAAGCCCTTCCGGCATTCGTCGAGCTTGGTCTTGTCAAACGCGAACGACGGGCTGATCAGGTATTTCTGGCCCAGCGTGTTGGCATCTTCCATTACGGCCTTCCACTCGTCCGACACGGTTTTGGTGTCAGTGTTCCAGTCGGCCACGCGAAACACCACGTGGCTGGTTGGCATGGTCATGCCTAAACCGTCTAATATCTTGCGCAACTCCTTGGCCGTGAAGCCATACGGTTTCCGGTTTTGGTACACTGCTTGGTCAATGTAGGCGGCGTGCTCCACTTCACGGTAGCCCATGGCGGCCAGTTTTTGCAGTGTCCCTTTCGGGTCTTTTTTCATCTCGTCGCGCACCGAATATAATTGCAACCCGATGTGGTAAGTGCTTTTCTTGGCGAATGCCGAAGTGGACAAAACCGAAGCGCCTGCCAGCAGGGCGGCACTTGTCCGGACAAAATTCCGTCTGGTCTGTAGTGTTTTCATCTTGAAAGTGGTTGGATTATGATTATTCAATGGTTTTTTTATACCACAGAGGTACGCAAATTCGGGATTCAATGCAACAAAACTTGAAAGGCGGAGCATGGATTTTTGAAACGTGGCGGGCGGCGGCGTGATTGGACTTTCCAAGCCCCACGTTGGGATGGTTTTGCGACGGTTGACAATGGGTTTGGGCTTTTTGAAAGATACTATTGCTTGAAAAACAATAATCTGTCGGACGGGCAACCGGTGGGTCGTGGGACACGACCTACAGAACCACCCACGGGTCGTGTCCCACGACTCGCAACCACAACCCTCACCAGACAAAATAAAGTTTTTCGAACACTATTCCATACCACTGGTCTCCGCTGGCTTGGGGCCGTTTGTTACGCAACCGGGATTTCCGGCATTCATACTAATACCCTTCCTTCTCATTCGGGAACTCACCGCTTTTCACGTCGTTCAGGTAATGCGAAACCGCCCCGGTGATAACCGTGTGCAAGTCGGCATAGCGGCGCAAGAACTTGGGGCTGAACTCCTTGTTTATGCCCAGCATATCGTGTACCACCAGCACTTGGCCGTCCACGTGCGGCCCGGCCCCGATGCCGATTACCGGTATTTTCACCGCTTCGGCAACGGTTTTGCCCAGCGTGGCCGGTATTTTCTCCAGCACCACGCCAAAACAGCCCAGTGTTTCGAGCAACTTGGCATCGTCAATCAGCTTTTCGGCCTCGGTTTCCTCGCGTGCCCGCACCGCATACGTGCCAAATTTATAGATGGACTGCGGGGTCAGTCCCAAGTGTCCCATCACCGGCACGCCCGCACTCAGCACGCGGCTCACCGATTCCTTGATTTCGCTACCGCCCTCCATCTTGATGCCGTGCGCACCCGATTCTTTCATGATGCGGATGGCCGAACGCAAGGCTTCGGATGAATTGCCTTGGTACGAGCCAAACGGCAGATCCACGATGACCAAGGCGCGGCTCACTGCCCGCACCACCGACGAGGCGTGGTAAATCATCTGTTCCAAGGTGATGGGCAGCGTGGTTTCGTGCCCGGCCATGACGTTAGATGCTGAATCGCCGACCAGGATTATATCCATGCCCGCCATGTCCACGAGCCGGGCCATGGAGAAATCATAGGCGGTGAGCATCGCGATTTTTTCGCCGCGCAGCTTCATTTCCTGCAATATGTGGGTGGTGATGCGCTTGATTTCGCTGTGGGTGGACATGGTTCTCCGGTTATCGTTAAAAATAGTATGTTTCAAAAAGTCCAAACCCAAAGCCTCCCCCAACCCCCTCCGAAAGAGGGGGCTAAAAGACTCCCCTCCCTTTCGGGGAGGAGCCGGGGGTGGGGCCTCTCCCCTTCGGGGTCGGGGGCAAAATAGTATCCCTGCCTGTCCGGCAGGTTTCAAAAGACCCGAACCCGGCTTTTCCCAAAGGCGGGCCTACGTTGTTTCATAACCGGATTTCCATGTCCTTGGCCGCTTTGGCCGCCGGAAAGTAGGAGGCCACAAAAGTGATGATGGCAATGGTAAGGCCGGTCACTGCAAAATCCTCGACGCGCATTTTCACCGGATACGCATCCACAATGGCACTTTCCATGCCCATCTTGAACCAGCCAAAAAGAATCTGCGAGGAACACAGCAGGAAACCGGCCGCCAAGCCCGTCAGTGTGCCAGTGCCGGCAATGATGGCTCCTTCGGTGAGGAATACTTGGCGGATGAAACCGGGCGAGGCCCCCATGGCCGACAGCACCGCCACATCCTTGTGCTTGTCGATGGCGAGCATGGTCAGCGAGAAGAAAATATTGAACGAGGCCAACGCCAGAATGGCCGAAAACGTGATGTAGACAAACAGTTTTTCCCAACCAATGGCTTGCAGCAGGCTGGCGTGCTGCTCGTCGCGGTCTTGCACCAGATAGTTTTTTCCCAGCGTTTTTTGCAGGCTTGCCTTCACATCATCCAGGTTTCCGCTGCCAGCCAAGCTGATTTCCAAGGCATTGCGCCGGTTGCCGAGTTGCAGCAAATCCACGGCAAATTCGAGCGGCACAAAAATGTAATCCTTGTTGTAGCTTTGTTCCAGCGCGAAAACCCCGCCCGCCCGCACGGCACTTTTGCGCACGGCATCGGGCGAGTTGAGGTTTATGTTCTTGCGGCTGTTGTTCGGATACCAAACCTGCATCGGGTTCATCTCGTCCGTCACCGTGACCGAAAGCGCATACTGCACGCCGCTCCCGATGATGGCGTATGCCTTGCCTTGGTGGCTGAGCCGCGCGTTTCCGGCCACCACCGCACTGTCAAGCCCGTTCTGGTGGATGAACCGCTCGGGCACGCCGCGCATCCGCGCCACCATCTGCGCTTTGCGGTAGGAGAGAAACACATCATCTTCCACGATTTCGGCCACGTAGCCCACACCTTCCGTGGCATTTATGCGGGCCAGCAGGGCGGGCGTGGCGGCAAAATACTTGCCGTAGGCGGGCTTGATACTCAGTTCCGAATCAAAAGTGCCTTGCAGGCTGCGGAAAAGATCTTCCATGCCATTGAAAACCGACAGCACAATCACCAAGGCCATGGTTCCCACGCCCACGCCCACCATGGAAATGACGGAGATGATGTTGATGAAGTTCGTTTTCTTCTTGGACAAAAAATAACGCCGGGCAATGAAATAGGAGAGGTTCATCTTTTGGTTTCGGAAGGCGGATTTCGGAATCGGGATAAGAGGCGGGGTTGGTGTTTCCGAAAGGCATCGTTTCACCCTTGCAATTTACGGTGGATGCGGGCGGGTTTCGTGCTTTTCAAAGATACTATTCCGTGACGGCGATTTGCAATGAACACCGCTGCCGGATGCTCATTCCTCCTCGCCGGCTTCGTCGGGAGCTGGCGGAATTTCCAGCCCGGCAATGAGCGTGTCCATTTTGGCGGCATACTCGGCAGTGTCGTCCATGAAAAAGACCAGTTCGGGAATCACCCGCACTTGGTTGCGGATGCGCACGGCCAACGCCTGACGGATGGCTTTTTTCTGTTCGTTGATCTGCCCGAGCAATTCCCCTTTGTTTTCGGCCAGCAGGAAACTCAGGTACACCTTGGCCACTCCCAAATCGGGGCTTACCCGCGCCTGCGTAACGGTAATCCAAGCCTTGCCAAACAGGCTTTTGGTGTCCTGCTGGAAAATATCGCCCAGTTCCTTTTGAATCAGCCGCGAAAATTTTTGCTGTCTTTTGCTATCCATACCCGCAAAAGTACGAAAGTATTGGCAATTCCGTTTTGCCGTTGCCTGCCCCTTCACCGGGTCTGGCGCGAGGTTCTTACCTCGTGCCGCCCATGTGCCGAGATTCCTATCTCGGCGGCGGCGATGAACTTGCAACTCCGGCAGATAAGAATCTGCCCGCATGGGCGGCACGAGATGGGAATCTCGCGCCAGAAATCCCGCGCCAGTCACAAACAACGGGACTTATCGTCCGGGCTTCCGGAAAAGATTTTTCCCGTTGGTCGGAATGACGGGAACGGGAACAGGACACCTGTTGACAAACCCATGTTACAAGGCAACGGGTTATTTCCCTGTCGCACCCAAGTAAACCGCCTTTCCGCGTGGGGCCTCTTTCCAACCTGCTTTCAGTACCCGGGAACGACGTGGAAAAGTAAAGTCACTTCCCTTCCTATCGTTGAATTGCGGGTCGGCTTTGATGGCTGAACCGCCATCCAACGGTATCAGGGCTGGGAAAGACGGATTACTCGAACCTTCTTGTGGCGGCTTATTCACCTGCCATTCCACGTTGTGCGTGACAACGATATCCTGCTCCCCGAAGGTTTTGCCCACTTGCGGGGACGGAACGGATGAGCCAATGGCAAAGCCGTAATTGAAGGCCGAAATGTTGTTGTAAATATAGACGTGGCGGAGATTGGATGAGCGGATGTCTATTCCTCCCGTGAGGCCAGCCCAGTGTTTCGCCGACCCATTATTGACTATCGTATTGTTGTACACGTAAATGTGGCTGCGTTTTTCATTTTCCCCCCACACCCCGAAAAGCACGCCCGACCCGCGATTGTTGTAAAGCAGGTTGTGATGGATGAACACACTGTCCATCGAGGAGTTTTTGTCTTCTGCCGACACCGCCATTCCCCATTGGCAACCGTACACTTCATTGTGGTGAAATTCAACGTGGTGCAAGCGGCCAAACCAACTGTCCACATACAGGCCTTGCCGGGGCATACGGTAAACCTTGTTGTGGTGGACCACTCCGTAGGCACTCACTTCTTTTACATCGATGCCTTCTTTAAATCCGTCGTGCACCAGGTTGTGCGCCACCTCAAAATGAGTGGCTCCGGCAATGGAAATGGCCTCGTGGGGTGCTTCGGAGGGGCGTTTCAGGCCAGCCGGAATGCGTTCCATGTCATTCGCTTTGGTGACTTCGCAATGCAGGATCTTGCACGAATCGACATACCAAAGGCCAATTCCCGAATTGTATGAACCCTCCGTTTTGCAATGGATGAGTTCTATGTGCGAAGTGGATTTGCCGGTAATGAGAATGCCGGTCGTGTGTGAATTCCGGACGGTGATGTGCTGCAACCGCACAAAACGCGCGTCTTGTACAACAAGCACGCCGGAACTGGAGGGCCGCTTGGGTTGGGTGGCAGGATTGTAGGAAGACAAGTAATCGCTGCCGTCAAACACGACTTCCTCACCGGGTCGGGGCATGAAGGTAATCCAAGCCTTCTCCGTGCCCGATGAGTTGATGACGATGGGTGCCGACAAGCGATACACCCCGCCCGGAATAAAGACCGTGTCCCCCGGTTTGCTTTGGGCCAGCATCTCCCTTAACCCGCTCTCGGATGGGATTGGAACAGGCGTGCGTTGCGAGTAACCGGTAGTAGCACTCAGCAGAAGAACCCCAAAAATGAGGGTTGAGGCAATGGATGTGGCGGCTTTCAATTGGCAGAATGGTTCGTGTTTCCAAATATAGGCAGTACGGGCGTGCATTTCCAAACAGCCGGCCGTGGACTGCGGATCCAAAATAGTATCTTCCAAAAGGCCCAAACCCGCCTCTTTCAATTCTATATGCTACCTTTGGGCGGACAAAAAAGCGATTCCCCGCTCCGAAATCCTCACCCCACAATCATTTGCCATGCTTCGTCTTTTGCTCACGGGCGGTTTCAGTTCGGTTTTTGTGGCGTGGTTCCTGCTGCTGGCTTTGCGCATTCCGCTGATGCTGCACGGCCTGCCACTCACCCAGCCCGAACTGAACTGGATGCTGGTGGGCGAACGCATCCACCGGGGTTTCATGCTCTACACCCAGACTTGGGACAGCCTGAGTCCGCTTTCGGCGGGTTTTTACGCGCTGGCGGATGTGGTTTTTGGCCGGTCGCAGGTGGCTTTGCAAGTGCTGGGCTTGCTGGCGGTGATGTTCCAATCGGCATATTTCAGCTATTCCCTGCAACGGCACGACCTGTACAACGAACGCACGCACCTGCCCGCCGTGCTTTACGCGCTGTGTGCCAGCCTGTTCTACGACAGTTATACGCTTTCGCCGGGGTTGCTCGGGCTTACGTTCCTGCTCATCGCACTCAACGGTTTTTTTGCCCAACTCAGCAAGGACGGCACTGACAGCGAGCCGTTTGGCATTGGCTTTTACGTGGGCGTGGCCACGCTGTTCTACATTCCGTTCGGGTGGTTTGTGGGCTTTGCCTTTGTGGGCTTGCTCTTGCTGTCGGCGGTGCGTTTGCGCAAGTTTTTGCTGTTGGTTTTCGGCTTTGCGCTGCCCATTATCATCGTGCTGCTGGTGTTTTACCTGCTCAATGGCTATGAGGCGGTGTATTACAATTGGATTGCCGTTTTCTTGGAGCGCAACATTCAATATTACGTTGATTTCCAGATGCTTGCCCTTGTTGTTTTGCCAATGGCGCTGCTGCTTTTGCTGGCGGCCACGCAATTGCTGAGCGGCAACACCCGTTCGGTCAATTTCCAAATCCGCTGCCAGCAACTGATGTTTTTCTGGCTGCTCACCGCCGTTGCCTCGCTTTTTTTCGCACCCGACATGGCTCCGTACGCCTTTCTGGTGTTTGTGCCGCCCGTGGCTTTTTTCAGCACCTATTTTTTTCTGCTCGTCCGGAAACCGTGGATTGGCGAAGTGGCTTTCCTGACCGTGCTGGGGTGCATTGCGTTCAACAACTGGGGCCGGTTTTACCTGCCCGTGGCCGCGCCGCTGTGGAAAGACCAACGGCTGACCGTGGCCGAAACCGGAAACACGGTTTCGCAAAAGCGGCTGCTCATCATTGGCCCCGGCCTGGATGAGTACCGCAACAACACGCCCGCTACGCCGTACCTGCATTGGCGGCTGGCGCGCCGCCATTTTGAAAACCTAGACAACTACGTGACGGTAATTGAACTTTACGGCAATTTCCAGCGGGATATGCCCGATGTCATCATTGACAAGCAGGCGGTGGTGCCCGTGCTTTTTAACCGGATTCCGGCTTTGGCCAACCAGTACCGAAAGGATGGAAACGTGTACCGGCGCAGAAGCCCCCCCGCCCCCGGAGGAAAATAGTATCTTTTCAGATTGCAAAAGCCGCCCGACTCAAAAGCCTCTCCGAAGCAGAGGGTTGGGGCAGGCTGTTTCTAACACGCGATTTTCTCGACGCGGGTTTGATGCCGCCCGCCTTCAAATGTGGCCGACAGGAAGGCATTGACGCACGCCTGCGCCTCACCGTTACTCACGAAACGGGCGGGCAGGCACAAGACGTTGGCATTGTTATGCTGCCGCGCCAAGGCCGCCACTTCCGGGTTCCAGCACAAGGCCGCCCGGATGCCTTGGTGCTTGTTGGCGGTGATGGCAACGCCGTTGCCGCTGCCGCAGATGAGGATGCCGAAATCGAATTCCTTCCGCTCCACGGCCTCGGCCAGCGGGTGTACGTGGTCGGGATAATCCACCGAGGCAGTGCTTGGCGGGCCGAAATCCTGGACTTCGTGGCCTTGGCCAGTCAGCATGGTTTTCAGGGTTTCCTTGTATTCAAATCCGGCGTGGTCGCCGCCAATGGCTATTTTCATGGTCGTGGGCGTGTTTCCAAAAAGAAAGGTTTGCTTTGCCAAAGATAGGCGAATGCCCGTTTGCAATTTGCGTTTTCCGGCTTGGTGATTGCCGGGAATTGCGGTTTCGCGCATCTTGCCGGAAGAACCTTGCGGCAGGCAGGGTCATGGGCGGCTTGGAAACCGCCACGTTGGCCACGGGATTCTTCGGGAACGACAAAATAGTATCTTTGCGGAAGCCGAAACCCCGGTGGAAACAATGGCAGGCAGCCGCATGATTCCAAGGTGTTATCTTTGACCCGGCGTACCGCAAAAAAACAATATCTTGCCAAACCACAAAACCCAATTCCATTTCCGCAATGATTGTAGATATTTTCATTCCCTGCTTCGTGGACCAGGTGTCCCCGCAAATCGGTTTCGACATGGTGAAAGTGTTGGAAAAGGCGGGCTGCCAAGTCAATTACAATCCGGGCCAAACGTGCTGCGGGCAGCCCGCCTTCAATGCCGGTTATTTTGACGATGCCCGCCAAGTGGCGGTGAAGTTCCTAAAAGATTTTCCGGATGCGAGCCGCTACGTGGTCATGCCGTCGGCCTCGTGCGCGGGCATGGTGCGCAACTCGTACGAGATGCTGTTTCCAAAGGAATCGCCGCAACACGCCGATTACCTGCGCCTAGCCAAAAATACTTACGAATTTACGGAATTTTTGGTAGATGTGCTGGGAATCAGCGCGATAGCCGGAGCCAAACTGCCCGGACTTGCCACTTACCACGATTCGTGCAGTGCCCTGCGCGAGTGCCAGATCAAGGATGCGCCCCGCCAACTGCTGCAAAATGTGGAAGGTTTGCGGCTGCGCGAACTGAAGGAGGGCAGTACTTGCTGCGGCTTTGGCGGCACGTTTGCCGTCAAGTTCCAGGCCATTTCGGTGGGCATGGGCGAACAGAAAGTGCAGGACGCGCTGCAAACCGGAGCCGAATACCTGATTTCGACCGACTATTCGTGCCTGATGCACCTGGACGCGTATATCCAGAAAAATAAATTGCCCATCAAAACCATGCACATTGCCGAGGTGCTGGCCAGCGGCTGGTGAAACCAAACCCGCCCGGAAAACCTGTGAGGTTTTTGAAACCTCACAGGTTTTCCGGGCGGGTTTGGGCTTTTGGATAGATACTATTCTGGCTGGTGGTGCGGGACTTGAAAAGTCCCGCTACCGATACCCTTCTCATTTTCCCTTGCCGAAAGGCAGCCTCCGGCGCAGGCCCGCCAGCAGATTGCCCACATCTTCCGATACGTTGAAACGCACAACCAGAAAGCCGAAGATGGCGGTAATCAGCACCGAACGGACGGCCAGCGAAAACAAAACCTGCACCAGATTGCCAGCCGGAAACGGAATGAATGCCACGGCCAGAAACGTGGCCGCCGCCATCAAAAGCACCCGCAGGGTTTGGACAGTGAACGGCTGGATATTGAATTTGCGGTACACGTACCACACCCGCGAGGCGCAATACACCAGCGTGGTGAGCGAGGTTGCCAGAGCCGCGCCATTGTAGCTGTAGGCCGGAATGAGCAGTTTATTGGCGGCAATGCTGAAAACGGCCATGAACAGCACAAAAACCGTGACCACGCGGTAATACGCCGAATACAGCAGAATCTCGGCATTCAGCCCGGTAGCCATGTCCATCAGTTTGGCCAGGCACAGGCACAGCACCACGTATTTGCCCTCGCTGTAAATGTCCTTTTTGGGCAGCAGGCTGAAAATCTCGTCAATATTGCACCAGATGCCCAGAAAAACCAGGCAGCCGATAATGGCTTGGTTAAGGGCGGTTTTGCGGTAGAGTTCGGCCATCTTGTCCGTGTCCTGCCGCTGGATGGCCGCCGACAAAATGGGAATGGAAATCTGGGTGATGGTTTTTTTGGGAATCTCGATGATGCCCGCAATGTAGGTGGCGATGATGAAAATGCCCGCGTCTTTCAGGCCGCTTTCACCCGCCAGCATCACCCGGTCCACGAACAGCACCAGGTTCTGCCCCAGCCCGCCCAACACGATGAACAGCCCGAAAGCCGCCATCTGCCCGAAAAACGGTCCCCGGAAAAGTTCCGGATTGAACCGCACGAACAACTTGCCCAGGTTTTTGATGTAAAACAATAAAACCACCACGCCCAAGCCGTACGAGGCCACCACCAGGTACAGCAGCAGCCGGAAATCAATCCAGCCCAGCGCGAAAATGACAATCAGCAGCACGTTGGCGGTTTTCAGGTATACCTCGCGCACCACCGTGGGTACGGTGATGCGGGCGTGGTTGCGGCTGTACACTTCCAGAACGGTGAGGTAAACCCAGAAAAACGTGAGCGGGATGCTCAGGAAATGGTATTTGACAATCATCGGCGACTCCTCGGCAAAATACCCCGCAATGGTCTGCTGGAAACCCAAGTACAACAGCGTGAACACCGCCAACCCGATGAGCGGATACAACAGCAGGAACACCATGAAACCTTCGTGCTTTTGGTCTTCGTCGCGGAAACGGGCAAAAAACTTGTCGGCGATGAACGGCGTGCCCAAGTGTGCCAGCGCGGCGAACAGGATGCTGTTTTCCAAAAGCAGCCGCGACAAGGCCATCTGCTCGACGGACAAGTATTTGGTGGACACGAACAGTTGGTTCACGATGCCGATGCCCACGCCCACGTAGGCCACCAAGCTGGCCTTGAAACTCTGACGGATGATGATGCCCATTGGCGAATGTCGGTCGGAAAATAGTATGTTTCAAAAAGATGAAACCTGTGAGGTTTTAAAAACCCCACAGGTTTGCGCCACTGTCGCGCGTTTTTAACGCGTGACGACTGGTTCCGAGTCTGCGGCTCGTTTGAACGGAGCCAAAAAACACGCCGCCAAAATAGTATCTTCCAAAAAGCCCGAACCTCCCCTACCCTTTCCTGAACATCCCGACCACCGCCGCACCATCGTTGAACACGGGCAGGTTTTTGACCACCACCCGCGACAGGGCGTGGATGCCGTCGGCCAGCGGCTTGTTTTTCAGCAGGTTCCGCAAAAACAGCCGGTACGTCGCGCTTTTGTGGATTTTATGCGCCGGTTCGGTCAGGATGCCGATGGTTTGCAAACCAAGAAGCCGGGGCAGGTAACCCAACGACCCCGGCGACCACAACAGCGTGTGGTGCGGCGGCAGGTTCAGGGTGTGGTACAAGTCGTGCTTGAAAATATACGCGTCGTTGTTGGGCACGCCGATGGCCAGGATTCCGCCTTTTTTCAAACACGCCACGGCTTGTTCCAGCATTTGCCTCAAATCGGTCACGTGCTCGAAAACCTGGAATGCGCACACCATGTCGTACTTGCCGGGATTATCGGCGGCGTGGACGGACAGGTTTTCGTTGAGAATCGGCAAGCCGTGCTGCCGCCCGTATTCCACGGCCTTCTCGTTCAGTTCCAAGCCCACGGGCCGACTGCCGCTCTGTTGGAGTTTTTGCAGGAAATACCCGTTTCCGCAACCGATTTCAAGCACATCCATGCCTTTTGCCACGTGCCCGTACACAACTTCGTGTTCCCATTTCCAAGGCGAATAGTAGCCCCGGTAATTAGCGGAAAGTTGGGCGTAAAAACTGCCGTCGCCCGCCAGCGTGAACGGATAATAAAACCGCAAGCCCGAAGTCAGGCATTCATAGATTTCCACAGTGGCCAAGCCGGTAAAAAAACGCCGAACATCCATATTCACATCCGCCAGATAATGCGCTTCAATTGTACGCACATCCAGCGACTGCACAAGTTTGACATCAGGGTTGCCGGTGAGCGGCGAATGGATTTGTGTCATTTTCGATTTGTGTCTGCGTTAAAACAAGGCGGGTTTGGGCTTTTTAAAACATACTATTTTCCGGTCAGCACTTCGCGCAGCTTTCCGATTTGCAAATCCATGCCGTATTCGCGGATCATTTTTGCACGGCCTTGCCGGCCCATCTCGCCCGCCAATGCCGGGTTTTGGAGCAATGTGCCGATGTGGCCGGCCATTGCCTCCACGTCGCCCTCGGCAGTCAGAAAACCCGTTGTGCCGTGTGCCACCGCGTCCTTGATGCCCGCGTGGCGCGTGCTGACAATGGGCAGGCCCGCCGCCGAAGCCTCCAGAATGGTGTTGGGCGTGCCTTCCGAATCGCCGTTGTCCGGGTTGACCATGGAATGCTGCACAAACAGCCGGGCTTGGCAGTGCCAGGCGGCAATTTCGCTGGCGGTTTTCACGCCCGCAAACGTCACCGAGCCGCCAATTTTCAGTTCAGCAACCAGTTTGCGGCACGTTTCCAGCAGTTCGCCATCGCCAACCATGACCAGCCGCGCATCGGGGTGGGCCTGCAAAACCTGGTGAAACGCCCGGATGGTCAGGTGCGGGGCTTTTTTGCCAGCAAACCGCCCCACAGCCAACACGATTTTTTCCGCCGTTTCGGGCGTTGCGCCTTGAAACTGCCGCGCATCCACGCCGTACGGTATGTTGAAAACCTTGTGTTCGTCCGCTCCCAGCTCCACGAGTTTCGCCCGCATATCTGTTGAAACGGCGATGATAGCTTTGGCGTAGGCGAAAATCCGCTGGTAATCAGCCCGGTATTGCCGTAACGTGGCTTTGTCAGCCGCGTCGAAACCGTGGAAATGCACTACCAGCGGGGTGTTGGTGCGGCGGCACGCCTCCAGCACACCCACGCCGGTAATGCCGTATTCGGCCAGCACCACGTCAACTTTCTGCCTTTGCAGGAAACCGGACAGGAAACGTGTGTAAAACGCCGGATACAGCGCGGGCAGCAAACGCTTGGTGAGTATCCTGACGGGCTGGCCGAGCGGGATATTGATGATATTTTCGTTGTGCTGCGTCAGGTAAGGCCGCCA
This sequence comes from Sphingobacteriales bacterium, assembly GCA_043789005.1. Taxonomy (GTDB): domain Bacteria; phylum Bacteroidota; class Bacteroidia; order Cytophagales; family 172606-1; genus Xanthocytophaga. The sequence continues at coordinate 187 of JAYWIH010000090.1, read as the reverse complement.
CCCGCCCGACAAGCTGACGGCAGGCCGCAAGTGCCGCAAATGGTTGTGGATGAATGTTTCAGAGTAATTGTCGCGGTTGGGATGGGCAATGCAGATTTTCGTCATGGATTGTGTTTTTTACCTCACCCCCGGCCCCTCTCCTGCTGAGAGGGGAGAAAAAAAAGGGAGCCTCTGCTCCCCTCTCAGC
>JAYWIH010000089.1:0-3527 GCA_043789005.1 Sphingobacteriales bacterium | reverse complement strand
TGCGGCACACGTCGGCTCCGATTTCGCCCAGGCCCACCACCAGCACTTTCGGGGTTTGCAGGGCGGCGGTCAGGTCTTCGAGCAGTTCGGTGGTGGCGTAGGCAACCGAGGCGGCTCCGTCGCGGAAGGCGGTTTCCTGCACCACGCGTTTGTTGGCAAAGAAAATGGCGTGCATCAGCCGGTGCAGAAACGGCCCGGCCATGTTCAAATCAGCCGACCACTGGTAGGCGTGCTTGGCTTGCGAGGTGATTTGCAAATCGCCGATAACCTGCGAATGCAGCCCCAGCGACACTTCGAACAGGCGGCTGACGGCCTCGGTGTGCGTGGTGAAGGCTTGGAAAAACTGCCGGTACGCCCCGATGTCCATGCTTTTCTGGATGCCGATCAGTTTTATGATGGATTCCGTTTGGTCTTCGGCGGCGGTGTAGTAGATTTCGGTGCGGTTGCAGGTCGAAAACACCAGCATTTCGGGGATGTCCAGTATTTCCCGGCTTTGCACCATCAGGTTTTTGCAGCCCTGCTCGTTTAGCGAAACCCGTTCCCGGACTTCAATCGGGGCGGTTTGGTGCGAAATGCTGACGGCCTTGAAATGTTGGTGCATGGTATGGCGTTAGGTATTCTGAACTGTGGCGCAAAATTACCACCGAAAAACCCAAAGTGGAAATGATTGCCCGGTTTTGGGGTTTGCCAAGTCAATTTAGAACAAGTATAAATAACCGATTATTCGCAAGCATGGGAGAAACGTCATTGCGAGGCACGAAGCAATCCGTTCACGGGCAGCCGCCCCCCAAAGCTGTTCCCGAGGCTGTTTCCGAACCCAGACACGCCCGAACGGGAACGGTTCAGGCCGACGAAACCGAGCAGATTGCTTCGTTCCTCGCAATGACGGGTTCGCAAGGACGGGCCGGACAAACTTTTGCGTGACATGAGTTAAAAATAGTATCTTTTGGAAAGCCCAAACCCGGCCTCTCGCATCATGAAACAGAATTTCCTGATAAACCTCTACGACGACAAGTCGCAGTTTAAGATTGTCACCGTACTCATTGCCCTGCTGATTGGCGGCGCGTCGGTTTTTTACACCAATTACGTCGTCACCCGGCTGGCCGAACACGAACGGCAGGAAATAGAACTGTACGCCAAGGCGATGGAATTCATTACCAGTGCCCAGAGCGACAACGACGACGGCGAGGCCACCAATTTCATCGTCGAGCAGATTATCCGCAAGGTGGTGATTCCGGCAATCCTGACCGACGACAAGAACCAGCCCATTTCGTCGGCCAACATCGGTTTTTCGGAAAACACTTCCGAGAAGCGCAAAACGGAAATCCTGCTCGACGAACTGGAAACCATGAAAATGCAGCATCCGCCAGTGGAAATCAACGTGGCCGGGCTGAAACAGCGCGTCTATTACCGCAACTCCGATGTGCTGTACCAGTTGCAATACTACCCGTACGTGCAGTTGAGCGTGGTGGCGGTGTTCATCATCCTCACGTTCCTGGCCTTCAGTGCTGCCCGCCGTGCCGAGCAAAACCGCGTGTGGGTGGGGCTGGCCAAGGAAACGGCGCACCAGTTGGGCACGCCCATCTCATCGCTGATGGCTTGGATAGAATATTTCCGTTCGGACGAACATTTTTCGCACCGCGATGCAATTCCCGAATTGGAAAAGGACGTGCAGAAACTGGAGATGATTACGGCGCGGTTCTCGAATATCGGTTCGGTGCCCACGCTCACCGAGGAAAATCTGCACGAAGTGTTGGAAAACATCATGGGTTACCTGCAAAAGCGGATTTCCGTCAAAGTGAAGATGCGGCTCGCCGACGATGCACCCAATCCGGCTCCGGCGCAGATAAACCGGCACTTGTTTGAATGGGTGATTGAAAACCTGTGCAAAAACGCCGTGGATGCCATGGGCGGCGGCAGCGGCGAGATCAATATCACGCTCAAAAACCAGACCGGCAAGTGGGTCATTGACATTGCCGACACGGGCAAGGGCATTGCCAAAACCAACCTGCGCAAGGTGTTTGAGCCGGGGTTCAGCACCAAGAAACGCGGCTGGGGCCTAGGCCTGACGCTGGCCAAGCGGATCATTGAAAACTACCACCAAGGCAAAATCTTCGTGCGTTCGTCGGAGCCGGGCAAGGGCACCACGTTCAGGATCATGCTCGACAGCCAACCGCCCGAAACCGTGGCCGCCCCGCCCGCCCGCCGCCGCCTGAGCCAGATGCCGGGCTTATGGCTGGTTATTGTATCGGGGCTGCTGGCGTGGCAATGCTCGCCCGAAGGCAAAACGGAGACGAAATCCGACTTGGCCGCCGTTTCGTCCGAAAATAAATCCGAAAACAAAATAGTATCTTCCGAAAAGCCCAAACTCCCCCACTTCGAACTGCGCGGACTGGACAACAAGGTTATTTCAACGAAGCAGCTTGCCGCCGGAAAGCCGGTGGTGCTGGTGTTTTTCCAGCCCGGCTGCGAGCACTGCCAGCGCGAGGCCACGGAAATAGCACGGCTCCAAGATTCTTTTGCCCACACCAGCCTGCTGATGGTTTCGTGGGCAAGCCTGCCCCAAATCGGGGAGTTCGCGAAAGAATACGGCCTGCGCGAATCCGTGCGGATGTACCAGATACAACCCGGCACACTGGCCCAGACGTTCGGCACCATCCAACTGCCGTCGGTGTACGTGTACGATGCCGACCGCAACCTGATTCAGCAGTTCAGCGGCGAAACAAAGGTGGAGGCGATTCTGGGCTACGTGCCAAGGAAATGAATGAGCAAATAGGTAAGTGGGCAGATGAGCAAATATTCACTTTTTCATTTGCTCACTTACCCATTTTCCCATTTGCTCATTTATTTCAAAAGTACCGCATCTTGATGCGCAGCGGGGTGTCCTGCTTGTGCTCAAACTTGGCATCTTCAAAGGAAGGCGGGCCAAAGGTGGCTTTGGCATCGTTCGACGCGCCGTAGCCTTCCTTCGGTATCCCGAACGCCTTGGTGTCCATCTTGCCATTGTTGTTCTCATCGTGCAAAATCGAAATGGCGTAAGTACCCGCCGGAACATCTTCCAGCACGATTTCGCAGGTGCCGCCCTTCACTTTGCCCTTGGCTTGGCGCACCGATTTTTCGTTTTTGCCCGGATAACCGTCCGCCGACTTGAACATGGACAGCAGCACGGTTCCCTCGTCGTTGCGCAGGCTGTGGATGGTGATGCGGATGTTGGAAGCAGCCATTGGCACGGGAGTGGTTTCCATGAAGGCGAGATTAAAAAGAAGGAAAACAAGGAGATGCATAAGGCTGGGGGTTTGGGGTTTCTGGAAGATACTATTTTTGTCTTGAATCTCGTCCGTCCGCCAACGATTCCATCGCTAATTAACTGACGCATAAAAGAACCGTCATTGCGAGGAACGAAGCAATCTGCTCGGTTCCGTCGGCCTGCAATGTTCCTGTTCGGGCGTGTCCGACCCGAAAACATCCTTACAAGGCGGATTTTGGCGCGCCTGCCCGTGAACGGATTGCTTCGTGCCTCGCAATGA
>JAYWIH010000088.1:0-12872 GCA_043789005.1 Sphingobacteriales bacterium | reverse complement strand
GCTTTCGGCCCGCGAAAACGGCTTCAAAATCGCCGTCAATATCCTTAACATTGGCCGTATCAAATTATCGGCTGCCGGAGTTGGTGCTTCGCGCGAGGTGATCAACCACGCCATCAATTATGCCAATGAACGCAAGCAGTTTGGCACGGCCATCGCCAACTTCGGCGCGATAAAATACAAGCTCGGCGAAATGGCCACGCGGGTATATGCTTGTGAATCAGCAACGTACCGCGCCGGTCAGAACATCGAAGACACCATTGCCGACCTGATGGAAAGCGGCATGGCCGAGGCCGAAGCCAAGTTGAAAGGCGTGGAACAATTTGCGATTGAATGCGCGATACTGAAAGTTCACGGCTCGGAAGTGCTGGATTACGTGGTGGACGAAGGCGTGCAAATTTATGGTGGCATGGGCTACTCCGCCGATGCGCCGATGGACCGCGCCTACCGCGATGCGCGCATCAACCGCATTTTTGAGGGCAGCAACGAAATCAACCGCTTGCTTTCGGTGGACATGATGCTGAAACGCGCCATGAAAGGCGAACTCGACGTAATGGGGCCAGCCATGGCGGTGGGCAAGGAAATCATGTCCATCCCGGAATTTGGTGACGAGTCGGACGAGTTTTTTGCCGCCGAAAAGAAAGCGGTGCGCAACATGAAAAAAGCCGTGCTGATGATTGCCGGTTCGGCAGTGCAAAAATTCATGATGAAACTATCTGAAGAACAAGAGATTATCATGAACATCGCCGATATGCTCATCGAAACCTACGTGTGCGAATCAGTGCTGCTGCGCACCGAAAAACTCGTGGGTGTGCGGGGCGAAGCCGCTTGCGCGCGGCAGATTGACATGACCCGGCTGTATCTCAACGATGCTGTGGAGCGGTTGAACGTGGCGGGCAAAAACGCAATCAACTCATACGCCGAAGGTGATGAGCAGCGCGTGATGCTCATGGGCTTGAAACGTTTTACCAAAATCAGCCCGATCAATACCAAGGAAACCCGCCGCCGCATCGCCGAGCCGCTAATTGCCGAAAACAAATACGTGTATTAAAAACGGCCTCCCCCAACCCCCTCCGAAAGAGGCTTTTGAGGTCTTTCAAAAACGCCAAACCTGCCCTGTAAAAACAAAAAGCCTTTCAATTGAAAGGCTTTTTGTTTTCATGCCAATGTATCCGCTGCGTTAATCCTTGCGGTTGCCACTTTTGGGCTTTGCTGTATCCTGCACAATGGTCTCCTCCTCCTTGCGTTCGGCAATGTCACGCTTCGTTTGGCGGCTTTGGCGTTTATAGTTGCCTTCAGCCACCAACGGGTTGGTTACATTCTCAACCGGACGGGCGGGCAGCAGCACGATATTTTCCTCGCCCGGATCTGTTTGTGGGTTCTTGTAATTGCGCCTTGCCAAATTACGCTGTGCGCCAACCGCCTTTTGTTTCCCTATTCGTACGTTTTCTATTTTGCTTGTCTGCGTCAGTCCGTACGGATGCTTGTAGCTCTGAGCCTGCACGCTAGTAGCTCCAATTACTAATGCCGAAAAAAATAGGGTCGCTTTCATGATTTTTTAATTTAGGGTTAAAATGCAAATGTTTGTGAGCAAATATAACAATCTGATTTTTGTAAAAAGAAATTTTACTTAAATTTTTTATCAAATAGCTAAGTAAAAATACTGTGCCAAAGATATTTTTTGAGGAAGCGAGTCGAATATTTCCTAAAAAAGCCATTTTGAAAGTAAAAAGTCAAAAACATCTATTTGGAAACGAATCGAATAAAAATTAAAATAGTGCAATTTCCGAGTATTTTGAAAAAACTGTTTATTGAACTGGCAATTGAAAAAGGAAGTATGTCTGCGTCCGGTAAAAAGCCACCGACTGCTAATTGTCCTCACGGACAAAATCGCACCGCAAAACCTTTTTTGAAAATAGTATCTTTGAAAAATCAAAAACCCCCGCTTTCCGGCGGAGGCCTTTATTTTTGCAATCCAACAAAACACATCCATGCCGCGCATCCTTACCGGAATCCAGTCATCAGGCAGGCCACACTTGGGCAATATCCTCGGCGCAATCATGCCCGCCATCCGGCTTGCCAGCCAGCCGGGCAACGAGTCGTTCTTTTTCATCGCCGATCTGCATTCGCTCACCACCATCAAAGACGGAGCCATGCGGCGGCAATACACCAACGCCGTGGCTGCCGCGTGGCTGGCTTGCGGCTTCGATGCCGATAAGAATGTGTTTTGGCGGCAGTCGCGCGTGGCGGCGCACACCGAATTGGCGTGGCATCTGGGCTGTTTCGCGCCGTATCCGATGCTTGCCAATGCCACTTCGTTCAAGGATAAATCCGAAAACCTGGCCGATGTGAATGCGGGGCTTTTCACGTATCCGGTATTGCAGGCGGCGGATATTTTGCTGTACAATGCCGATTTTGTGCCCGTGGGCAAAGACCAGCAGCAGCACTTGGAAATCACACGCGACCTTGCCAGCCGGTTCAACTACCAGTACGGCCAGATTTTTACAGTTCCGGAAGCCAGAATCAGCCACGAAGTGATGGTGGTGCCGGGCACGGATGGCCTTGACCGAAAAATGAGCAAATCGTACAACAACTACATTGACATTTTCCTGCCGGAAAAAGAGTTGCTCAAGGTTGTAAGGAAAATCGTTTCGGACAGCACGCCGCTCGAAGCCCCGAAAAACCCGGACACGGACGTGACTTTCAGATTGTATTCGCTGCTTGCAACACCTGCACAAACGGCGGTTTTACGCGACAAATACCTGGCGGGTGGCTACGGCTACGGAACGGCCAAGCAGGAACTCTACGAACTGATACTGACCACCTTTGCCGAACCGCGCCGCCAATTTGACCATTACCTGGCAAACCTGCCCGAATTGGAACGCCAATTGGAGCGCGGCGAGGAAAAAGCCCGCCAGATTGCCAGCCAGACGCTAACCCAAGTGCGCCAAGTGCTGGGCTTTTGAAAGAGCCTCCCCTAAATCCCCTCCGAAGGAGGGGACTTAAAACAGGGGGTTTGGACTTTTCAAAAGATACTATTTTTAGCTATTTCTTCGGGCTGTTTTTCAGCACCGCACACGTTTTTTCCAACATCCGGTCGTCAAAATCCAAGTGCGTCACCATTCGAATTTGATTTTTGGCAAAAGCGGAAGCCAGTATATCATTGGCTTTCAGATGGTTGAGCAGATGCTGTGTGGCCTCGGCAGAGGGCAGCGTGAAAATCACGATGTTGGTTTCGGCGGGCAACACATCCGTTACAAAAGGAAGTTCCTGCAAGACGGCAGCCAACGCACCCGCACGGCGGTGGTCTTCGTTGAGCCGGTTCACGTGGTTGTCAAGCGCGTAAATCCCGGCGGCGGCCAGATAACCGGCTTGCCGCCATGCCCCGCCGAACACCTTGCGCACCCGCCGCGCCTTGGCAATCAGGTGGTTGCTACCCAGCAAAACCGAACCCACCGGGCAGCCCAATCCTTTGGACAGGCAGACCGAAATAGTATCAAAAAAATCGCCCAAACCCGCCGCACTTTCGCCTGTGGCTACCAAGGCATTGAAAATCCGTGCGCCGTCCAAGTGCAGCGGCAATCCGTGGGTTTGGCAAACGGCACTGATTGCGGCCATTTGCGGTAAAGTGTAGCAACAGCCGCCGCCCTTGTTCACGGTGTTTTCCAAGGCCACCAATGCCGTGCGCGGAAAGTGCATATCGTCGGGATTGATGTTGGCCGCCACATCGCCGGGCGTGAAAATACCGCGATTGCCGTGCAGCAGCCGCACCGAAGCCCCGGAGTTGAAGGCAATTCCACCGCCCTCGTAGTTATAAATGTGTGCCAGTTTGTCGCACATCACTTCCTCGCCGGGCTGCGTATGGATTTTAATGGCAATCTGGTTGGTCATCGTGCCCGACGGACAAAACAAGCCGGCTTCCATGCCGAAAAGCCGGGCGGTTTTGGCCTCCAATTCATTCACGGTCGGGTCTTCGCCATACACGTCGTCGCCGACTGGTGCCGAAAACATGGCTTCGCGCATGGCGGCGGTGGGGCGGGTAACGGTATCGCTGCGGAGATCAATGAGCATAATATTGTTTATTAAGGCCCCCCAGCCCCCGAAGGGGAGAAGCCTCCCCCAACCCCCTCCGAAAGAGGGGGCTTCCGAACCGGCAGGTTTGGCGTTTTGAAAAGATACTATTTTTAAGCCTCTTTCGGAGGGGGTTGGGGGAGGCTCTTTCACCCCGCAAAAAACACCCGTTTCACGCGTTCGCCAATGCCGGTCATGAGTTCATACGGAATCGTGTTAGCCCATGCCGCCAGTTGTTGGATTGGCGATTCGGCTCCGAAAACGACCACCGTGTCGCCTTCCTGCGCCGGAATGTTGGTGATGTCCACCATGGTCATGTCCATGCACACGCTGCCGATGACCGGGGCAAGGTGGCCATTTACCCAAACCTTGCCATTGCCGAGGCTGAAACGGCGGTCGAACCCGTCGGCATAGCCAATGGCAATGGTAGCTATCGTGCTGTCGGTCAGGACGTTGCCGCGCCTGCCGTAGCCAACGGTTTCGCCCGCTTTCACGTGTTTGATTTGTGAAATCGTGGTTTTCAGCGTACCCACGGTTTGCAAGTGCGTTTGCTCGTCGGCGTTGGTTCCCACGCCGTACAAGCCAATGCCCAACCGCACCATATCGAACTGGGCATCAGGATAATGCGCAATTCCCGCCGAGTTTACGATATGCCGGAGCGGTTGGTAGCCGAGGGGTTTGGAGATTTTGTCAGCTACTATTTCAAACCTTTCTATTTGCGCCAATGTAAAGTCGCGGTGCTGCGGGTCTTCGGAAGCGGCGAGGTGGCTGAAAATGGCCGCCACGTGCAGGCGCGGGTTCTGCCGCAAAGTCCGGATCAGTTCCGGGAGATGTTCGGCCTCGAAACCCAGCCGGTTCATGCCCGTTTCCAATTTCAGGTGAATCTTGGCCGAATGGTCGTTCTCTTCCAGAAAATCCAAAAATTCCTGTAGGATTCGCAGACTGTAAATCTCCGGTTCCAATTGGCAGTCAATCAGTTGCCAGAACGTTTCGACTGATGGATTCATGACCATGATGGGCAGCGTGATGCCGTTTTCGCGCAGCAGCACGCCTTCGTCGGCGTAGGCCACCGCCAGATAATCCACGCGGTGAAACTGCAACAGGCTGGCAATTTCGGCACTGCCGCTGCCGTACGCAAACGCCTTGACCATCGCCATGATTTTGGTTTGCGGCCGGAGCAAACTGCGGAAATGATTGAGGTTGTGCGCCACCGCATCCAAGTTTATTTCCAATACCGTGCCGTGTGTTTTCTGCTGCAACTGCCGTACAATCCGTTCAAAACGGAATGTGCGTGCGCCTTTTAGCAGAATCAATTCATTGGAAAACAGCGTGTTAGCTTTCTTAAGAAAATCTTCGGTGTTGGGAAATAGTATCGTTGGAAAGTCGAAAACCCCGGCATTCCGCGAAATTACCTCACCGATGCCAATTAGTCTGTCCACGTTTTTGCCGCGCAGCATTCCGGCGATTTTGCCGTAGAGTTGCGCCTCGTCCTCGCCCGATTCGAGCACGTCCGACAGGATGACGGTTTTTCTAGCGCGTTGCTGCTGGCTGTCCAGAAAATCCAGCGCGATTTGCAGCCCGGCCAAATCGTTGTTGTACGTGTCGTCTATCAGATAGCAGCCGCGAATGCCCTGCTTTAGTTCGAGCCGCATGGAAACCGGGTGCAACAGGCGTAGCCGCTCTTGGATTTCGGCATCGGAAATACCCAAATGCTGCATCAAAGTAATGCAGTGCATGGCGTTTTCAACGGAGGCTTCGTCGGTGAAAGGCAGCATGAACCCCACCCCCAGCCCCTCCCCGTTAGGGATGGGGTTTTTGTTCCAAGTCCATCGCTTTACCTCCGGCGGCAAGTTTTCGGATAAATATTGACGGATTTCCGCGTGGTCGGCGCAGTAAACCACCGCTTCGCAATGCGCGAATAGCCGGGCTTTTTCCGCGATTTTCTGTTGCCGGTTTTCAAAGCCCTCGTCGTGCGCGGTGCCGATGTTGGTGAAAATGCCGATGGTCGGTTGGATAACTTCCTCCAAACGAACCATTTCGCCGGGTTTGGAAATGCCCGCCTCAAACACGCCCAGCGTGTGCGAGTCGTTTACCGGCCATACCGACAGCGGCACGCCCACCTGCGAATTGTAGCTGCGCGGGCTTTTGGCCACGTGATGTGACTTGCCGAGCAGCGTGGCCAGCCATTCCTTCACAATCGTTTTGCCATTGCTGCCCGTAATGCCCACCACCGGGATTTGAAATTGCCGCCGGTGCCAAGCGGCCACCGCTTGCAACGCCCGCACCGGATCGGGTACGGCCAGCACGAAAATAGTATCTTCCAAAATAGTATCTTTTGAAAACGCGAAACCTTCCTGTGTTGTCGGATGGTTTTGCTCCACGACAAACTGCCGGACACCTTTTTCGTATAGTTCCCGGATGTATTCGTGGCCGTCGTGCCGGTCGCCACGGATGGCAAAAAACAGCGACGCTTCCGGAACCGCCAGTTTGCGGCTGTCAATGAGCAGATGCTCGATGGCGGCGGGTTTGGGCTTTCCGGAAGATACTATTTTGCCGCCGGTAATTTCGGGCAGTTGGCTGAAGTGGAGCATGGCGCAAAGATAATGCACCCCGCCAAAACCGCATTGCGATTGTGGTAGTGCTGAAAAACGATGTTTCAGTTAAAGTTAAGGGTAATGTTTTGCGAATTGCGCCGGGAAACATTATATTTGCATCCATTTTTGAGAAACTGTTCATAAAAAAAAACCATGTACGCAATTGTAGAAATCGCAGGTCAGCAATTTAAAGTTGAAAAAGACCGCTACGTTTATGTCCACCGGTTGGACGCGGAAGTCGGCGCTGACATGACATTTGACAAGGTTTTGCTTGTCGAAAACGGCGGGGAGATTTCGGTAGGAATGCCGACAGTCTCGGGAGTCAGTATTGCAGCCAAAGTGCTGGAACACGTGAAAGGCCAGAAAGTGATTGTCTTCAAGAAGAAGCGTCGCAAGGGCTACCGTAAAAAGAACGGTCACCGCCAGCAATTCACCAAAATCATGATTGAAAACATTTCGTTGAACTAACCTTATTGACTTACTGATATGGCACACAAAAAAGGAGCCGGTAGTTCCAGGAACGGACGCGAATCGCACAGCAAACGCTTGGGCGTGAAGAAATTTGGCGGACAGGTAGTCCGGGCGGGCAATATCATTGTGCGTCAGCGCGGCACCAAGCACCATCCCGATGAAAACGTCGGCATTGGCCGCGACCACACGCTGTTTGCCCTGATTGATGGCACGGTGGTATTTGCGAAAGGTTACAAGAACCGTTCGTTTGTATCCATTGCACCAATGGCGCAGCAGCAACTCGTGGCGGCCGAGTAAGCGTTTGGGCCGTTTCGGAAACCGCATTTCGAAATAGTATCTCTTGGAAAGCACAAACCCCCGGTTTGTGCTTTTTCGGTTTGTGCGTACGGCAAAGGTAGCTGGACTCTCCAAGTCCAACGGTTCGACGTGCAACTTTCCGGTTGCCAGCAGCCGAGTTTGGCGTTTTTGAAACATACTATTTTGCCGCGGCCGCGTGGCAAACCAATACGGCCGCAAATCTGTTAGCTAATCATCCATTTGACCATTCAACGACTGTGCCCATGACCGCCAAATACGTAACCATCTACACTGAGGCCAACCCCAACCCAAACTCCATGAAGTTTGTGGCCAACTACCTGTTGGTGCTCGAAAACGCCAGTTTTGACTTTCCCGATGCGGAAGCCACCGAAAATGCGCCGCTGGCCGCCGAACTTTTCAAATTCGGATTTGTGAGGCGCGTGTTTTACATGAACAACTTTGTGACCGTAACCAAAGACGAAGCTACTGAATGGACGGCGGTGATTCCGCAACTGCGCGATTTCATTAAGGAATACTTGGAAGCCGACAAGCCCGTTTTGCTGGCCGCATCAAGCCAAAATCCATCGGCGGTGTACAACGACGACGACCCGGAAGTGGTCAAGAAAATAAAGCATTTGCTGGACGAATACGTGCGGCCGGCAGTGGAATCGGATGGCGGAGCCATCAATTTCCACTCTTACGACAACGGTGTGGTCAAGCTGCTGCTGCAAGGTTCTTGCAGCGGATGCCCTTCTTCCACAATCACTTTGAAGTCGGGCATTGAAAACCTGTTCAAGCGGATGCTGCCCGAAGTAAAGGAAGTGGTGGCCGAAGGAGTGTGAAAGTACCTGACTAACAGACACTTAAACTATTTTTTGCGGGCTGGTTCGCATCTGTGTTTAACAGAGGCAAACCGGCTTTTTCCATTATCGCCCCTTTGCCAACCAATGTAGTGTCCGCACCGAAACCGAACAGCATTTAAGCCCAATAGCTGCTAATTATGTACCGCAAACCAGGCAGGATGCCTGACTATCTACAACGGTATAAAATTTGGCAAGCGGTTATGCACAAAAAATTTTATGGGCAGGTTCTGACTTTTGCCTGCATAGCATTTTCGCTGGGAGCTTCGCCGGCAAAATATTCGGCCCAATCGCAGTTACGCGCAAACCCGGTTCATCCGGTGCATTTGCCCGTCAAGAAAAACCAAGTTCCGGTTGTGGAATTACTCGCGCACGACTGTGTGCTTGATCCGCTGATGCAGGACAAGATGCACCGGGGCATCCAGTTCCTGCACAACTTCTACGCCCAGTATCTGGACTACGATTTCAGCGACAATTTGACGGTACGCATCCATATCTTCAAAAATGCCGATGCCTACCGCCAATATATTGATGTCACTTACCCGCACATTCCCAAGACTTGGATCGGGGTTTACCTATCCGGCACGAATGAGATACTGGTGAGTTTGGAAGATGACGAGGAGGCTTTTTACCGGAATGTCTTTCACGAAACCAGCCATTTGCTGCTTACCGACAAGGTGAAAAACTGCCCGAACTGGATAAATGAGGGTTTGGCCGAATATTTTGAATACATGGATGTGGAAGGCAACGGCGTTTATGTGCATCCGCAGACGGTAAAGGACAACCGCACAAAAAACTGGCATGGCAAGGGCGCAATGCCCGATTTGCTGGCCTCGGTTTCGATGACCAACAAGGAATGGAATTTCAACGACAACCTTTCCGATTCGGATGAGCCGCGCACATTGGGCTGGTCGGTTGCGTATTTCCTGATGTCCGACACCAAAGGCAAGGTTTTCATCGGGCGGTTGCTCGGTTACCTGTCCCGCTATCCCAACGACCCGCAAGCCTCGCTCCGTGCCATGAACGAGTATTATCCCGGCGGTAGCCATAAACTCATGCGCGAGTGGAAGGAATGGATTGCGCAAAAGCACGAAAAACACGTGTATGTATCTCAGTATCAATTTGATACCAAAGCCGCAGTGGTGAATGGCGAATGGTGAGCCGTGCGGCAGGATAATTGCGCGGCAGGGTATTATGGATGCCTGCTTCAGACGGGCTGGTTCATGAACATGATCAAATAGTATCCGGCCCAGGCCAGAAACCCGATCAGTAGCACCCACACCCACGCGGGTACGGCACGGGGCGTTTCAGATCCGGAAACCACGAAAATATCCTTTCGTTCGCTGCCATACGCATTGATCAGGATCGGTATCTTGTCTTGCACCACATCGTTTTCCTTCAGGCCGGTCAGTGTGATGGACGGGCCATTCCTGACCGTGAAATTCACCAATCTGATTCCCTCTTTTTCATCAGTGGAGGTGGCCACAATCTTGAGCGTGTGCGGCCCGTCCACGAGCCGTGTGGTATCAAACGAGAACTTTACCGGCGGGTGGTATTCGGCAATCGGGACGGTCTCGTTGTCAATGAAAATCTTGACTTTTCGGTTTTCCTGGTGCATACAATCATTCAGTTAAAAATCTGGTACTTGGCGTGATCCAATGATTTTTCGCCCGGCCTGACCAAGTGTTTGATGCCCATTGCCAAGGCTATCAGGACAATGGCAATGGCGGCGTAAAGGATAAAATAATCCCACCGGTCTTGTGGCCCGGCTCCGTGCGCCACGTTTCTGAGCAATTTCGGTTGTCGGCTTTTGCAAATCTCGCACGCAAAAACCCCCGCAAACGGGTGCAGCAGAAGCGGCAATAAAACCAGGGCGGGTTTCGCCCTTTTGAAAGATACTATTTTCATGGAAGGGCTGGTTTAAGTGAATCCCGGATTTTCTTTACTTCTGCGGCCGAAACCTTGGCAGCTCCGTTTCCCCAGGAACTTCTTTCGTGCGAGGCAATGGCCGCGATTTCCCCGTCTGATAATCGGTCGCCGAAGGCTGGCATCACGCCGTATTCTTCGCGGGCATCGTATCCTTTCAAGATAATGCTCACTAAAAGCTCGGGATTGGCATCGGTTACTGCCAAGCTGCCTTTCAATGCCGGGAACGCACCTTTCAGTCCTTCGCCACTGGCTTGGTGGCACGCTTGGCAATGTTGCTGGTACAAGGCCGCGCCATCGGGCAACGCCATTTCGCTGCCATTGCCGCCAGTTGCCGCGATTTTCTTTTTGCCAAAATCATACTTGATGAATGCCGGATCTTGTCCGGTGGGCAAGTCGGTCTGTTTGAGTGAGAGCAGATACGCAATCAGGTTCTTCGCATCTTGCGTCGGCACGATGTTTCCCTTCATGCCATTCCGGTATTTTTCGGGTACGTTCAGGGCTTTTTCACCTTCCGGCAGGTTTTGTTTTGCCTCAAACAACCACGGATAATTGGGCATGATGGACTGCCCGACCACGCTGCGCGGATTGAACAGGTGCAGGTAATGCCAGTCTGTGCTGGGCTGCCGTTCGCCGATTTCGGTCAGGTCGGGGCCGGTGCGTTCGGTGCCCAAAATAGAGGCTGGCTGCCGCCACACATCTATGCGGGTTTTCCAGGCATAGTCGGCGGCAATGCCGGGGCGGCCACCCCACGGCTTGTCCATGTCAATATTCCTTACTTGCTGCGTGTGGCAGGCCACGCAGCCTTCGGCCACATACACGTGCATTCCCAGTTCCGCTTCTTCGCTCATGGCCACCGAGCCGGGCAGCGGCGCGTTGTTTTCCTGAATCTGATAGGCAGGCACAACGGCAACAATAATGCTCAGCACCACAAAACCCGTGAATGCCATGCCCACCAGCAGCCGATGGTTCTTGTGAAAGTTGAGAAGCATAGGGGTTCAGGGAGGAAGTAATTGAAAATAGGTGGCAAACGGATTGTTCTATTCAGTGCAATCCAGACTGCAGCTTACGCTTTGATTGCCTGAAGCCGGGTTTCGCTGTTTTCCACGATACTATTTTGTACCGGAAACTCGCCCGCCACTGGCGAGGCTTTGCGGTTCCGCAGCATCAGCCACAGGTTATAGGCGAAAATGAAGTGCGACAACAGCATCAGTGTGCCGCCGATGGCCCGCCAAAGCCAATACGGAAACATGAGCACCACCGAATCAATGAACGGACGGCCTTCGAGCCATGCCAAGCCTTTGAGCGTGCCGCCAACCATGGTGGAGACACTGTAGGCCAGCAAGCCAACCAGTGCGAACCAAAAGTGCATCCCCACCAGAAGTTGCTTGGGTTCGTGGCCCGTAAGCTTGGGCAGCAGCGCGTACATGGAGCCCCAGAGCAGGAACGAAATGATGCCGTACATGGTCACGTGCGAATGCGCCACGTTGAAATCGGTGAAGTGCCACACCAAGTTGGTGAACCTGAATGCCTGCATACTGCCCTGCAACGAGCCGGTGAAGTAGAAGACAACGCCCACCAGCAGGAAGGGCAGCACGTAACTTTCCTGAATCATGCGCCACGTGCCTTTCATGGTGAGCAGGAAATTCGTGGTGCCGGCAATGACCGGAATCATCATGCCCGCGCTGAAAACAACGGCTACCGTTTGCAAAGCCCACGGAATCGGGCTGAACACGTAATGGTGCGTGCCGATGAGTGTATAAAATAGCAACTGAGTCCACAAGGCCAGAATGCCGAGCGAATAGGAATAAATCGGTTTGTTTACCGACATGGGAAGGAAATAATAAACCAAGCCGAGTGTGAATGTCATGAACCACATACCCACGCCTTGGTGCATGTAATAACCTTGGATCACGGTTTCGCCCAAACCGTTTTGGTAGAAGGGCAGGTAGCCGATCACAACCAGCACCAAAGCCCACACGCTGGCCGCCAGCATATACCAGTTGGAAACATAAATCTCGGCGGTCTTGCGGTTGGAAACCGTCTTGTAAAAATTATAAAAGGTGATGGCAAGACCCACCGCAAACAACGCCGTCACGGGCCAAATGTATTCGCGGTATTCGCCGCCGCCATTGTTGATGCCCGCCATGAGCAACAGCGAACCGATAATTACCGAGGCGTTGATAAGCCACAACGTGTACCAAGCCAGCCGTGGATTGTAAATGTTGCGGTTATTGGTGCGGGCCACCACAAAATAGCCCAGGCCGAGCATTCCCAACGATGTCCAACCCCAAAAAACCATGTTGGTATGCACCGGACGCAACCTGCCAAAAGACAACCAAGCCTGAGTATCAATCTCGGGCAAAACAAATTTTATGCCCAGATACCAGCCAACGGTAGTGCCCAAAACGAGCCAGAATGCCGCCCAAGCCAAATATGCCTTTACAATGCGGGTGAGTTCAGGCGAAACCTCATGAATGGAATACGTCTTTTTTTTTTCGCTCACCAGCGGCGTTTCCACATCGGTGGCCGCCTCCGAGACCACGCCCCGTTTGTCGTCTGCTTGGTGCGGGCCGCTCAATTCATTGCCTTTCAACTGAAACGACAATTGCTGGTTGCGTTCAATAAGCCGCACAATTTGGGCTTCGTTCAGGTG
>JAYWIH010000087.1:0-3574 GCA_043789005.1 Sphingobacteriales bacterium | reverse complement strand
GTGTTTTGAGTACGTTTTTGGGCGTATATTGCGCAAACGGAATCCGTTGCCTTGCCGATGAACAGGCCGGAATGGAAGCCAAGTGCTTGTCGGCCAGTTTCTTGACTTTGCTGAAAGGAATGTTGCCGACCGACGAGAAAACCACGCGCGACGTGTCCAGGTTCTCGGCGATGAACTTCTTGAAGTCGTCGCGGTGGAAGGAACGCACGCTTTCGGTGGTGCCCAGGATGTTGAATCCCAGCGCGTGGTTGTCAAACACTACGGCATCGAACTCGTCTTGGATCGAGTCTTCGGGCGAGTCGTGGTACATCGCCATTTCCTCCAGGATCACGTTGCGTTCGCGTTCAATCTGCCGTTCGGGAAACACCGAGTCAAAGGTGATGTCGGTGAGCAGTTCCACGGCCTTTTCAAAGTGTTCGTCGAGCAGCGAGGCATGGAACGAGATTTTCTCCTTGGTCGTGAAGGCGTTCAATTCGCCGCCCACGGCTTCCAATCGGTTCAGGATGTGGAACGATTTGCGTTTGCGCGTGCCCTTGAAAGCCATGTGTTCCCAGAAGTGCGCAATGCCCTGCTGGTGAGGCTTTTCGTCGCGGCTGCCAATGTCAAGCGTGAAGCCGCAATGCGCTATCTTGGTGTGGGTGACGTGCTTGTGCAACACGCGGATGCCGTTGGGCAATGTGTAGCTATCGTATTCTTCCATGAATCGGTTGGCGGGGCAAAGTGCAAAATAGCAAAAAAAACGGCAGGTTTGGGCTTTTCAAAAGATACTGTTTCACCAATCAGCCGCAAAGCCTGCACCCGGCAATCCGGCTCACCACCTAAAACACCCTCCCATGCGAATTGGTTTCGATGCCAAGCGGGCTTTCAACAACACGACCGGCTTGGGCAATTACAGTCGTTTTGTGCTGGACGCGCTGATTACTCACCACCCCGAAAACGAGTATCTTGCCTACACGCCCGCCGTGAAAAGTGGCTTGTACGGTTCCTTTCCCGCTTCGAAAATCCATACGCCCGATTCCCTGATTGGCGGCTCACTCTGGCGCAGCCGCCTGATTACGAGCCAATTGCGAAAAGACAAAATCAAGATTTTCCACGGCTTGAGCGGCGAACTGCCCACGGGTTTGCGTCGGGCGGGCATCCGTTCGGTGGTGACGGTGCACGACTTGATTTTCCGGCGTTTCCCCGAATTGTACAAACCCATTGACCGCTGGCTGTATGACCGCAAAGCCCGCCGCGCCTGCCAGCAAGCCGATGCCATTGTGGCCGTCAGCGAGCAGACCAAACGCGACATTGTGGATTTTTACCGGATTCCGGCGGATAAAATTAAGGTCGTTTATCAGGATTGCGACGAGTCATTCCACCGGAAAGCAAGTGAAAAAACGGCGGCGGCGGTCAGGGAAAAATACCGGTTGGCCAAACCTTACGTGCTTTGTGTGGCAACAATTGAACTGCGCAAAAACCAGCTCAACTTGGTCAAGGCATTCGGTCAATTGAACCTGCCGGATCACGAACTGCTTCTGGTGGGCCGCAAAACCATTTACCAATCCCGCATTGAGAAACATACCGCCGAAAACCGGTTGGCCAACGTCCGCATTTTCAATCACGTGCCCTTTGCCGATTTGCCGGTGCTGTACCAGAATGCCGCAGTGTTTGCCTACCCGTCATTTTTCGAGGGCTTCGGCATTCCGGTGGTGGAGGCGTTGCACAGTGGCGTGCCGGTGGTGGCCGCCACGGGTTCGTGCCTGGAGGAGGCGGGCGGCCAAGGCGGCCTCTACGCCGATCCGCACAATGTGGACGATCTGGCCGAAAAACTGCACGCTGCCCTGACCGACAGCGAGTTGAGAAATAGTATGATTCGCGAAGGCCAAACCCACGTGCGGCAATTTGCCGCCCGCCGCATTGCCGGTGAACTGGCGGGCGTGTACGGAAGTTTGTGAAAAACGCCGGGCGGGTTTGAGCTTTTCGGGAGATACTATTTTTGCAGAGCGTAGCGGGACTTTCCAAGTCCAGCGGGGTGGGAGTTTGACGTTATGAAAAGATACTGTTTTTGCGCCGGAAAAACGGGCGGCTCCCTTACAACGGGGCCGGTTGCCATCGCTTTCCGGCCAAGGCTGTCAGCTTTCGGAGGTCGGTCCTGATGCACAGCAAATCATCGGCATCAATCCGGTACACTTCGTATTTCCTGTTTTTCAGGTAGTTGATTGCCGCCAAATAGTCATTGCGGTTCAAATGCTTGTACTCGAACAGGATCAAGGCCGGGGAAAACCGGCTGAAGTTGAAATTCTTCAATATCTCGTAGTCGTAGCCTTCCACATCCACGTGCAGCAGATCCACTTGGCTCACTTGGTGTTTTTCCGTCAGTTCGTCAAAGGTGATGGTGCGCACTTGATCTTCCACAATCAAGTCGTCAAAATCCGCAATGGAGTCGCGGTACTTGTAAATCACATCCTTATTAAACGTGCTCAGCTTCTGGTGGTGCAATGACTGGGCCTTGTCTTGGGTTTCGCGCAGGCGGTAGAAAGTCTGGCTGCCGCTTGCCGAAGAGATGGCCGCATTCTCGGGCAGCACGTGGCGGCTTGCGCGGTGGTTGCGGACGAGTAGTGTGAAAACGTGCGGCAGCGGTTCCAGCAGGATGCCGCGCCAGTCGTATTTTTTTATGAACCGGTACAACGGGTCGTCAATGATGCCATCATTGGAGCCTACTTGGATGAAAAAAAATTTCCTTTGGTCGCAGCGCCGCCAATACGCCTCCATGATAATCTGCCCTCCGTACAGGGGAGCCGGAATCACGTTCCGGTAAATCTCCCATAATTTTTTGAATGGCAGGCCTTTTTGAAACAAGGCTTTTCTTACTTGTTGTCGTAATGCAGTCATATGTTCTGTAACGGTTGGTGTCTCCGGAATTATGCACAGAGGTTTGGCCTTTTTGAAAGATACTGTTTTTCGGATTGAGATTCCTCGTTCCCCGGAATGACAGAAACGGAATCACAAACCATTTCACTTCAATTCCAGTATTTCGCACGATTTTTCGGCGGCGGCTTGTTCGGCTTTTTTCTTGCTGTAGCCGCTGCCCAAGGCAAACGGCTCGTCGTCAAGCATCAGTTGCGCCACAAATTCCTTGTTGTGGATGGTGCCGCGTTCCTCGACAATCTCGAATTTCAGCTTTTTATCCGCCCGTTGCGCCCACTCAATCATGATGCTCTTGAAATTCGGGTTGTGCTGCACCACCGAATCCAAGTCGAAATACGGCTTGATAAGGCGTTTGGTAATGAAACGCCGCGAAAACTTGAAACCCTTGTCCAAGTAAATAGCTCCGACCAAGGCTTCCAGCGCATCGCCGTGCATGGATTTGTGCGTGAGGGTGGTGCGGCGATTGCCATCAAAGACAATCAGGCGGTTGAGCCCGATTTTTTTGGAGAGTACGTTCAGCGATTCGCGGTTCACAATCCTTGAGCGGATTTCGGTGAGGAAACCCTCATCGCGGAACGGAAATTTCTTGAACAGGAAATCGGCCACCACCGCACCCAAAATGGCATCGCCCAAGTATTCGAGCCGCTCATTGGATTCGCGAAAA